>JANQNV010000301.1 GCA_028279425.1 Longimicrobiales bacterium
CGGTGCCGCCTGCGGCCCGAGCGATTTCCTCGGCTCGGCGGGAGACGACGGAGACGATTCCGTCGTGGAAGTTGGACGGAAGCCGCCAGCGCAGGTCGGAGGCGGCCCGCAACACACGGGCCCCCCCCGCGGCGGCGCCCGCCGCGACCCCTGCAGGCTCGTTCGTGCCGGCGGGACTCTCGGGGTCGTCGATCACGCCCACGACCCGTCGCCCCGTTACGGGCGGGGGTGCGGCGTTTCGCTCCAACTGGCCGATCTCGCCCGATCGCAGTGCCTCCTCGACCCTGGAGTCGGCGTTGAGCAGGCGCATCGCGACCCATCGCGCGTTGGGGAGGTCGGGGAATTCGGCCTCGATCGAGGGCACCAGCTCCGCGATCGCGGCTTCGACCGGACCGTCGAACCGATCGATGCGCACGGGCTCGGGTACGGTGGTGCCGGTGGCCACCTCGTGGATGGCCTCGACCAGCGGTGGAATCCCCTCTCCCGCCCGCGCCACGGCGGGAATGACCGGTACTCCGAGTTCACGCTGGAGTCGACCTACGTCGATCGCCAGCCCGTGGCGTCGGGCTTCGTCCATCAGATTCAGGCACACGACGACCCGAGGGGTGATGGCCAGGACCTGCAGAGCGAGGTTCAGGTTCCGCTCGAGTCGGGTGGCGTCGATCACGACCACCGTTACGTCGGGGCGCCCGAAGAGAATGAAGTCGCGCGCCACCTCTTCGTCGGTGCTGCCGGCTTGCAGAGAGTAGGTGCCCGGTAGGTCGACCACCTTCACCTGTCGGCCTTCGTAGCCGTAGAGTCCCTCGGCCCGCACGACGGTCTTGCCCGGCCAGTTGCCGGTGTGCTGCCGAAGGCCGGTCAGGGCGTTGAATACCGTGCTCTTCCCGGTGTTCGGGTTCCCCGCCAACGCGACGAGGTAGTCCCATCCTCCGGGGGCGAGTCCGAGGCGCTCGAGATTCCGGGCTCGGTGGGGAGCGACGCCTCCCTCGGGGGCGACCGTCGGAAGGCGTACGCCCATCAGGCGGCCTCGCCGGGGAGGCGCACGCGCACCCAGCGCTGCTGGTCGCGGCGCAGCGCGATGAGCGCCCCCCGGATCTCGTAGGCCGTCGGGTCGCCCGAGGCACTCGCGAGCTCCGAGCGGACGCGGGTGCCCGGAACGACACCGAGGTCGAGGAGACGTCGTCTCTGGATGCCCTGGCAGGCCGGGGCGAGGCCGATCACTTCGGCGACGGCGCCGACCGGGAGGTCTTCGAGGGTGTGCGTGGCCTCGACCGCGACCGGGGCTTCGGGTTCGTCTTGCCGCACCGTGACGTTGCCCGCCGTGGCCAGGTCGAGTTCGGCCGGCCGACCGCCGGCCTCCACCCGGATTCGGCCCTCGCGCGCTTCGAGCACCTTCAGCTTCATGCCGGGCGAGAAGCCGAGGGCCACCAGTCTGGCGTAGAGTGCGCGCGGTTCGTCTTCCACGTGAACGACGGTCGCCGAGGCGCCCGGTGCGAGATACGGCAGAGGCACACCCTGCGGGTCGGGGATTTCGCCGCTCGCGGTCGGGATCGGATCGCCGTGGGGGTCGTAGCGCGGATGTCCGAGGCTCGCCGCGATTCGGTCGGCCTGGGCCGGCGAGATCTCGTGTTCACGGGCCTCGGCCTGGTCGTGCCACTCGCCGGGGGCCGTGCCGGTGCGATCGGCCAGGTATCGCTCCCACAGGCGATGCGTTCGGATGACCTGGAGTGCGTATCGTGTGCCCTCTTCGGTCAGCTCGAGGGGGCCACCGGGCTCGAGAAGCGCGTGGCCGGCGAGCCCTTCGACGATCCGCGCGGCGCGGGTGAGGGGCACACCCAGCGCCCCGGCGAGGCTCTCGAGTGAGGGAGGGGTCCCGCGTCGCCCGCTCTTGTAGATGTGTTTGAGCGCGTCTTCCAGCGATTCGCGTTCTCCCATCCGCATCCGCCGGGCCACTCGGGGGACGAGTCCGCGTCCGGGCCAGAAGAGGACGACGCCAAGGACGCATCCGGCGGCGAACAGGGCGAGGGCGAGACGTGGATCGATCATCGGCAGGTAAGATTTTTAGGTCAACCTAAAAATTCAGACAGAGGCCTCCATCGTCAAGAGTCTCGGCGGGTTGGCACCGGGCTTGCAGCGTTGGTGTGGTGCGTTGCTACTCCATAACGACACACCAGGATGTTCGATATGCGATACGATTCACGATTCCGATCCCGCGGCGTTTCGGGTCTCCTCATGTTGCTGCTGTTGGCGGTGGGCGCATGTTCCGGGCTCAGCAACAAGCAGAAGGGCGCCACAGGTGGAGCTGCCTCCGGCGCGGTTCTCGGTGCCGTGATCGCCGATGCGACCGGTGGATCCACCGCGGTCGGAGCGATCCTCGGCGCTGCAGTCGGTGGCGCTGCCGGTGCGGCCATCGGGGGGCGCATGGACCGCCAGGCCGAGGAACTCGAAGACGAGCTGCCGGGGGCCGAGGTGGAGCGTGTAGGTGAGGGGATTCAGGTCACCTTCGACTCGGGCATCCTCTTCGACTTCGATTCGAACGAGCTTCGAAACGAGGCCCGGGCCAACCTCGCCGATCTCGCGGCCAGCCTCGACGAGTACGCGGGCACACGTGTCCTCGTCGTAGGACACACCGACGACGTGGGTGCCGATTCCTACAACCAGGGGCTGTCGGAGCGCCGTGCGGGCGCGGCGCGCAGCTACCTGCTCGGGCAGGGCCTGTCGCCGGAGCGTGTCGATGCGATCGGGATGGGTGAGACCGAGCCGGTTGCCGACAACGCCTCCGACTCGGGTCGGCAGGCGAACCGACGCGTCGAGGTGGCCATCTTCGCCGACGACGCGATGCAGGACGAGATGCGGGCGCGGTACGGCGGCGGTCGCTGAGCCGGGCGACTCGTCGGCGCGGCCGGTCAGTCTCCGTCGAGGAGGCTCAGGGTCGCGTCGACGATGTCGTCGGTCTGCACCAACACGAGGTTGGCGGCGGGCCCCAGGGGCACGAAGGTGTCGGCGGCCCTCAGAGAGCCGAGCGTCGCGCTCACGCCGGCTTCGGCAAGGTGCGCGACGACCGCGTCGGCGATGCCCCCGCCCGTGGCGCGGGCCTCATCGACCACGAGTACGGCCTTGGCGTCCCGGGCTGCACGGTCGAGGGCTTCGAAGGGAAGTGGGTTGAGCCATCGCAGGTCGAGCACACGGGCGTGGATGCCGTGCTCGTCGGCGAGTCTGCGCTGCGCCTGGAGCGACATGCGCACCCCGTTGGCATACGTCACGATGAGAAGGTCGCCCTCACCGTGCAGCGCGACCTCGCCCGGCAGTAGGTGTTCGCCGGGCGCCGGGTAGTCGCTCAGCCAGCCTCCGTCACCCCCGTCGTGGAGGTCCTTTTCGTGGTAGAGGGCGATCGGCTCGAGGAATGCCACCACCCGCCCGCAGGTACGGGCGAGGGCCACACAGCCGCGCAGCATCCGCACAGCGTCGTCTCCGCGCGACGGCGTCGCGAGGATCAGCCCCGGGATGTCGCGGAGGCCCCCGATGCTGTTGTCGTTGTGGAAGTGTCCGCCGAAGCCCTTCTGATAGGCCCACGAGGCGATGCGAACCACCATCGGATTCTGGAACTGCCCGTCGCTGAAGAACGAAAGCGACGAGGCTTCTCCCCGAAGCTGGTCCACAGCGTTGTGCACGTAGGCGAGATACTGGATCTCGGGGATCGCCAGGAGGCCCAGGAGGCCGGCGCCCTGCGCGAGACCGAGAATGCTGGTTTCATCGAGATGGGTGTCGATGACGCGGGTGACGCCGAACCGTTTCTGGAGGCCGGCGGTGACGTAGTACACACCGCCCTTCTTGCCGACGTCTTCGCCGAAGATCAGCACCTCGTCTCGCTTGAGCATCTCGTCGGCCAGGGCCGAGGAAATGTGGGCGGCCATGGTGCGTTTCACCGGGCTCGTGGCCTCTTCGGGTAGCTCACCTTCCCAGAATCGACGACGCACGTCCGGGTCGACGGTCACCAGGGCGTCGGCGCGTGCCTCGTCGGGTCGATAGGGCGCGAGCGGCTCCACGATCTCGGCCACACTGGTGAGGTGTGGCCTTTGCGTCGCCTCGACCCCGGCCGCGCGCACGCGCGCCCGCGTTTCGGCAACGAGCCGCTGCAGGTCGGCCGGCGTCGCCGCACCGGTCTCGAGGAGCAGCCGGGCGCACCCGAGGAGGGGATCCGCGGCCTCGGTGTCCCGAATCGCCTCGCGGGTGCGATAGGCCGTCTCGATGTCCGAACCGGCGTGTCCCCACAGACGCACGGTGACCAGGCGGAGGAACACGGGCATGCGCAGCGAACGGCACGTGTCGACCGCCTCCTCGGTCGCGGCCCATATCGAGTCGAGGGGACCGTCGGCCTCGAAGTAGCGCAGGTGGGGGAAGCTGCTGAAGGTATCGCGGATCCACCGCCGGGGAGTCTCGACGCTGATGCCGATCCCGTTGTCTTCGCATACGAAAAGAATCGGCATGGGATTGCCCCGCCGACTCCCGTAGCGGGCGGCCGAGATCCCCGTCAGCGCCGACGCGTGGTTGGCCGAGGCGTCTCCGAAGGAGCACATCACGATGCTGTCGTCCGGGACACCGGGGTCGATGTTCATGCGCCGCGCGCGCCCCAGGGCGAACGCCGCGCCGACGGCCTTGGGTAGGTGTGACGCGATCGTGCTGGTCTGCGGCGGGACCCAGGTGGCGCGGCTCCCCCACACCTTGTGCCGGCCCTTCGAGATGGGGTCGTCGGCCGATGCGCAGATCGAGAGCATCGTGTCGAACACGGGGTCCGAAACGGATCCCTCCCGCACCCCACGGCGGCCTCTCGCCATCATGAAGCCGCCGGACCGGTAGTGGAGCATCGCGGGGTCGGTGGTCCGCAGGAGGGTCCCGAGAACCGCGTTGTGCTCGTGACCTGCCGAGGAGATCGTGTAGAAGCTCTGACCGGTCGCCTTCAGGCGCCGCGCCTCGACGTCGATGGCGCGGGACAGTAGCTGGTCTTCGAACACCTCCAACGCGCGGGCGGCCGTGAGCGTCGAACCGGGGGTGAGAGCGTCGTCGGGTGCGAGCGATCTGGACGCGGGACGACTGGAGGCGAGGAAGCGGTCCAGGTTTGCCTGAACGGCGGAAACACGATCGGTGCTCAAGGATGGGCCGGCGTTGAAGGGTGCTCCCGGACGACGCGCGGCAACGTAAGGCGAACGGGCGACCGGCGGGAGAGGTGCCTCAGGGGTCGAAGAGACTGCCCTGCAGGTCGGACGACGCCGAGGCGGGATAGGGGGCGCCGCCGCTCCGCACCGGGCCGTCCCGACCCATGACGAGAACCCGCGCGGCCGCGGCGATGCCGCTCTGCCAGGCCGCCTCGAGCCGAGGAATACCAGCGACCCCGTCTCCGGCCAGGACCAGTCCGACGGCGGGATCCGCGGGCGCAGCCGTACCCGCGGTCGCACCTACGGTGACGAGGGCGAAGCGCCATCGATGTGCGGCGGGGCGCCGGCACGGCACCGCATCGGCAGCATACCGCGCAAGAGCAGACGTGAGCGCCGAGGCGACCTCTTCGGGATCGGCCTCGAGGTGGCTTCGCGACCACTCCGCGGTGGCATGAACCACCCAGCGCTCGCCCTCCGGGCGCCCCGGCTTGCTCGAGTCCCGGGCGGCCCACGCCAGAGTCCGATCGCCCGGACGTATCACGTCGGGTAGGTCCAGCCGGCGGTCGAAGGTTAGCAGGACGGCCCAGCAGGGTGAGAATCGCACCCGATCGACCGCCGACGACAGCGCCGGACTCGCCGACACGAGAGGGCGAGCCTGGGGCGCGGGCGTGGCGACCACCACGACGTCGAAGGTGCCTCGATCGAGACCTCGATCGTCGAAGAGCGTGAGTGCCTTGCGGTCGGGTGCGATCCGGTCGATGTGCACCTCCGACTCGACGCGGAGGCCACGGGCGAGGTGTGACGGCAGGGCGGCCATCGATGGGGTCCCGACCCAGCGTCCCTCTTCGCTTTCGGCGCTCCATGGGGCCACCACTCCCTGCCGATGCCATGACTCCACGCGTCTACGAAACGCCGGTGAGCGCGCGGTGAAGTACTGTGCTCCGTGGTCGAACCGGGATTCGGCTTCGGAGCGGGACTCGCGCGTCGCGCATCGTCCGCCGGGGCGACGCCCCTTGTCGAACACGGAGGCCTCGACGCCGTGGTCGTGCAGCATCCGCGCGCAGGCGAGTCCGGCGACTCCAGCGCCCACGACGGCTACCCTCGGGGGGCGCGAGATGGCGGGAGCCCGCGTGCGTCTGGCCCAGGTCGACAGATCGATCCGTCGTGCGTGCGCCGCCGACGAACGGTCGCGGACCGTCCCGAGGATCGCGCGCTCGGGGGCGAACGGGCGATCGAACACGCCCAGGCACCAGAGGAGGCCTCCGTACGATGCTGGGTCGCGCCCGTCGAGGGCGAAGCGGTGGTTGAGGTCGATGAGCAGGTCGAGTGCCTTCTGGGCGTCGGGGGTCCACGACAGCAGGCGCTTGCCCCACGTCATCCGGACGTTGTTGTGGAGTTCGCCGTGAACGCGCAGCGACGCCTGGGCGGCGTCCCACAGGCCGTCGCCGGTCGTCCCCCGGCTCAGCTCCTCCCACGATGGAAGAGCGGGCCTTCGGTCGGCCTCGTGCTCGCGCAGGGTGGCTCGCGCCCACTCCGGGAGTACGTCCAATCGCCCGTGCTCGGGTCGAGCGGCGCAGAAAGCCCACGCCAGTTCCCGCCAGATACAGAGCTCGTCGAGATACTTTTCGGCGCCGGGGTGGGTGCCGACCCGCGCCAGGGTGTCGCGGGCGAGGCGGAACGGGGACACATGTCCATAGTGCAGGTAGGCCGACATGCGGCTCACGCCGTCCGTGAGCGGGTTGTTGCGTCGCTTGTGATACGTCGCGAGTCCGCGCTCCAGGAACGCCCGCCAGCGCTCGTAGCCGGCACGGCTCCCTCCGGTGGTGTGTTCCACCGGCGCGATCGAGTGGTCGATGTCGCACGCGGCCACGAGTGCGTCGAGGTCGGCGGTCGCGAGCTCGACGGGCTCGAAGGGCAGGTCGGCCCGCGAGCGACGCGGGAGGTCGTCGAGTGGGGTGTGATCATTGCTCAGCCGCCGTCGACGGCCTTCTGCCGTGGCCGACCGGAAGCGGAAGGCCCGGTCGACGGCGCTGGCCGGAACCCGGCGCATCGGGAAGGTGCAGGCGGCGTCGACCGACCAGACGGCCGTCCCGGTCGACGAGGCGAGTCGGGCGGTCCAGCCCCGCAGCGGATCGACCGGCACGTCTTCGGTGACCACCAACGCCGCCCGATTCGCGAGGCTCCGCAGATGCGGCCCACGGTGTCCCGGTCTCTCGAGGTGGAAGGCGTATCGGATCCCGAGGCGAAGGCACTCCTCTTCGAGGTCTCGGGCCCCTTCGAGGATGAAGCGGTGATGGCGATCCGAGGCGTACGGGTACCGCTCCGAGAGCGCGTGATAGACGAGGAACGGACGGTCGAGGAAGCGGGCTGCCCTCAGGGCGACCTCGAGCGCGGGGTTGTCGTGCGCGCGCACGGCGGTGCGCACCCAGTAGACGACGTCCCCGGCCCCGAGGGCGCGGGGCTGCTCGCACCAGATGCGTTCGGTCAGGTGAGCGGGAAGCGACTCGAGGAGGGCGTCGTGGGTCACGGCCGGATCAGGAGGTGGTGAGACCGCGACCCACGGCCAGCCCGACGACGACCGCGAGCAGGCCGATTGCGACACTCGCAAGGAGGTAGCCCACCGCTCGGGTGGTTTCGCCTCGCTGGAGAAGGGCCACGGCTTCGTAGCTGAAGGTGCTGAACGTGGTGAATGCCCCGAGGAACCCGACGCTGACGAAGGCCCGCGCCTCGGTCGACAGCTCGACCTGCGTCGCCGCTCCGTAGACCGCGCCGAGAGCGAAGGCCCCGGCGAGGTTCACCAGGAGCGTGCCCCACGGGAAGGCCACTCCGAATCGCGCCTCCATTCCGGCGCCGACTCCCCACCTGGCCAGGGCGCCGAGAGCCCCGCCGAGGGCCACCGCGAGGGCGGTCATGGTGTACGGTCGTCGGGAGGCATGCGGCGCAAGCTAGATGGGGAGTCGGGCGGTGAACAGAACCCCGAAGTGGGCCTTGCTGTTCGGCTGCACTCCCCTTCCATTGAGGTCTCGACCGAGGTGTCCAACCGCGAGCGAACATGGCTGATCTTTGTACCCCCAAGGAATTCCGGTTGATTCTCGACTTCGCCATCGGAATTGCCGATCGGGGACTTCCCCTGGCGGTGGTGCGCCTGGCACCGGAAGGCGACCAACTCGTGCCCGAAGGACCCGGGCTCGATCGCCTTCGCGTAGCCGTGGCCTATCTGAGCCGGAAGACGGACCGCGTGTCGATGCCCCGCCCCGGGCAGTTCGACGTGTTGCTCGTCGACTGCAATCGCCAGGGGGCGCTGATCTTCGCCGACCGGGTCCTGCAGGGCTTGAACACCTGGCAGGAGGTCGCCGGTATCGGACTCGGCTGCGGAATCGCCTGTTTTGCGCCCAACCTCTCGACCACCGACGACCTGCTCGCCGCTGCCGACAGCGCGCGGGAGGGAGCCTTTCGCGCTGACGACCGGATCGAAATCTACGGAGGTTGACCGTTGCCTCGTTATCTGACGGAGTTCGTGGGGACCTTCTTTCTGGTATTCACGATCGGCCTCGTGGTCGCCGGGGGGGCGGTGTCGGGTGCGCTGGCGATCGGATCGGTCCTCATGGTGATGGTCTACATGGGTGGGCACGTGTCCGGTGCGCACTACAACCCCGCGGTCACCGCGGCCCTGGCGATTCGCGGTGACCTTCCCCGGGCCGACGTGCCGGGCTACCTGGCCGCGCAGCTGCTCGGGGCGGGGCTCGCGTGCGTGGCCTCCATGCTCGCCACCGGGGCGACGTTCGCGCCCGCTCCGGCCGACGGTGCCGGATTGGCCGCGGTCATCCTGGTGGAGGTGCTGTTCACCTTCGCCCTCATGCTCGTGATCCTGAATGTGGCCGTCTCAACCCGGACACAGGGCAACTCCTACTACGGATTGGCCATCGGCTTCACGATTACGGGCGCCGCCATTGCCGGCGGCCCGATCTCGGGCGGGGCCTACAATCCGGCTGTCGGCGTGATGCCCGGCCTCGTCCAGATTCTGGCGGAGGGGCAGACGTCGTCGCCGATGTGGTACTACGTGGTAGGTCCGCTCATCGGGGCGTTGTTGGCCCTTCCCGTCTTCGCACTCCAGGAACCCAGGGGATCCGCCACGTGACGACGCATGACGCTTGGCCCGAGCTGAACTACGCCGACTGGAGTGGCACCCTGGCCACCCTCCACCGGTGGACGCAGATCGTCGGCAAGATCCGGCTGGAACGCACTCCCTGGATCAACCATTCGTGGCATGTACCGCTCTACGTCACGGCCCGGGGGATGGGCACCTCGGCGATCCGTGCCGGTGATCGCCTGTTCGAGATGGACTTCGACTTCCACCGGCATACCCTCGACGTCGTGGTGTCGGACGGCCGCTCCGCGTCGATCGCCCTTCGGCCCCGCACCGTAGCCGACTTCTACTCCGAGGTCATGGAGCGACTCGACGGCCTGGGCCTCTCGACACGCATCCATACGGTCCCGAGCGAGATCCCCGACGGAACTCCCTTCGAACGGGACGTCGAGCACGCGTCGTACGACGCCGACGCCGTACACACCTTCTGGACGGGGCTCACCTCCGTGCACCGGGTCTTCCAGCGCTTTCGTGCGCGCTTCGTCGGCAAATCGAGCCCTGTCCACTTCTTCTGGGGGAGCTTCGATCTGGCCGTGACGCGCTTCAGTGGCCGATCGGCCCCGGAGCATCCGGCCGGTATTCCCGCGATGCCGGATTGGGTGGCTCGCGAGGCCTATAGCCACGAGGTCAGCAGCCTCGGGTTCTGGCCCGGGGGTGAGCCGTATCCGGAGGCGATCTTCTACTCCTACGCCTATCCGACCCCCGATGGCATGCCCGGCGCGACGGTGCGTCCCGACGCTGCGGTGTGGTCGGGGGATCTCGGAGAGTTCGTGCTTCCGTGGAGCGCGGTTCGGGAGTCGCCCGACCCCGAGGCGACGCTCCTCGCCTTCGCCCAGGACACCTACGAGGTCGCGGCCGATCTCGCGGAGTGGGACAGGGCTACCCTCGAGTGGCCGGGCGGCGGCGAAGGCCCCGTCCCGATTCGCGCTCAGCGAGGGGGCGGCGCCGGGTAGACGTCGACTCGATCGAGTGCGATGTAGGGCACCGCAATGTGGCCGCGTCGTGTGTCGACGGCGATGTCGGCGGGTCGTCCGGCCACCTTCTGGAAGGGGCGTCCCGCGCCGTCTCGCACCAGGTGCAGCGCCGAATCGGCCTGGCTCGCCACGATCAGTCCAGCCGCGGCGAACTCGGCTCCGTCGAATCGACCCCCCGGGGTGCGGCCGAAGACCTCCAGGGTGCGATGCACCGGGTCCCAGACCCGTAGCGAGTCTCCGCCTCCCTCCCACGGTACGAGGACCAGCCGACCGGTCGAGCGCTCGAGCGTGACCCCGTTGGGACTTCCGAGCGATGGGCCGTTCGCAACGACGATCCCCCGGCCTTCATCGATCCGGATCAGCCGAGATGTCCCGGTGTCGGTCACGTAGACGCCGCCGTCGGCTCCCGCTGCCACATCGTTGAGGAAGCCCGGCTCCAGGGCCGTCATGTCGACGAAGTCGAGTTGCGCGCCGGTGACCGGGTCGAAGGCGTGGAGTCCGCTCGCGTCGGCGACCCAGAGCGTGTCGAGCGCCAGCGCCATCCCCCGGGGCTCCCGCAGGGGGCGTGCATCGTCGCCGACCGCCCAGCGGTGTCCGATGATCGAGCCGTCCTCTGCCGACACGCGCGAGAGATATCCGTCGTTGGCGAGGGGGTCGTCGGACGGCCCGAAGTTGCTGATGAAGTAGACGTCCTGGAGCGAATCGTATCGCACGGCCTCGGGCCCCTCGAGGCCCTCGATCGTGAAGACGGTGGCCGTGGACGCGGACGGCTCGACCGATGTCACGCGAGCGGAAGGCGGGTCCTGGCCCGTCGCCGAAGCGGGCTCTTCATCGGCTGGGTCGCACCCCGGAGCGAGCCCGACCGTGGCCGCCACGACGAAGGTGCGGGCGACGCGTATGGCCGGTGCGACCCGAGGGCGCTGGATCCCCCGGGTTCGGCGCATTCGGTCGATCAAGCCTGGGGAACCGGTTCGCCTGCCGCCTGGGGTGCGACCACGCCCTGGGAGTCGCGGTCGATGCGGTCCACGTACACCGAGGCCGAGATGTCGCCGCAGACGTTGAGGGTCGTACGGGACATGTCGAGGATGCGGTCCACGCCGAGCACGATGGCGATCCCCTCGGGGGGCACTCCGACGGTCGCCATCACGAGCATCATGAGCGGGAGGGACCCACCCGGAACGCCGGCGGCACCGATCGCCGTGAGCACGGCGAGTACCACGACCACGATCTGCTCACCGAAGCCGAGATCCACGCCGAAGACCTGGGCGAGGAACAAGACGGTGACGCCCTCGAAGAGCGAGGTGCCGTTCATGTTCATGGTCGCGCCGAGGGGCAGCACGAACCCGGCGACCTTCGGCTGTACGTCGAGCTCCTTCTCGGCCGTGTTGATCGACGTCGGGAGGGTGGCCATCGACGAACTCGTCGAGAACGCCGTGATGATCGGGGCGGTGACCGCCTTCCAGAAGCGCACCGGGCTCATCCGACCCAGGATCTTCACCAGCGCCGAGATCCCGATGGCGGCGTGGAGGAATAGCCCGAGCATCACGACGACGACGTACATGCTCAACTGCGCCAGGATACTCCAGCCGAACTGTGAGGTAATCACGAAGATCAGGCCGAACACGCCGTACGGCGCGAGCCCCATCGCCATGTCGATGATGCGGATGATCGCCTCTCCGATTCCGTCGAGCACATCGATGACGGGCTGGGCCTTCTCGCGGGGAATCATCGTCAGCGCCGCGCCGAAGATCAGCGAAAAGAAGATCAGCGCCAGCATGTCCATGTCGGCGGCCGCCGCGACGGGGTTCCGCGGCACGATGTTGACGAAGGTCGAGATGCCGAAGTCGGTCGCGCCCGAGGCGGCGAGGTCGCTCGCCCCACCGGAGAAGCGGTCCATGAGCTCGTCACGGGTCTCCGGGGGGAGCCCGCCCCCCGGACGGATGGTGTTGACCAGGGTGAGCCCGATCGTCGCCGCGATGAGCGTCGACAGGAGGAAGTACATCATCGTCCGCCCGCCCAACCGGCCCAGCGTCCGCATGTCGCCGATTCCGGCCACGCCGAGCGCGATCGAGGTGAACACGATCGGGACCACGGTCATGAACAGGAGCCGCAGGAACACCTGCCCGACCGGGTAGGCGATGTTGTCGGAGACCCATGCGACCCATCCCGCGCCGGGGAAGAGGGCGTTGGCCAGCCCGCCCGCAACGGCCCCGGCCACGAGGCCGATGGCAATCTTCGTATGGAGCTTCACACCGATCTTCCCCTGTCTCGATCCCCGAAGGCTGGAACGTCGTTCGAACACCGCAGCCGGCCGGTGGGATCCGGCCGATGGACGCGCTCCGACCGCGCAAGGTAGGAGGGGCGGAGCCGCCGGTCCAGCGACGGATCAGCGCAGAAGGAACCCTTCACCCACCGGGTCGTCGGCTTCGACGAACCACTCGCTGCGACCCGTGATGGCCACGCGACCACCCACCTCGGGAATCACACTTCGGGGTGTCGTGTCGTCTCGCGTTGCGGCGATGCGGACGGTGAAGCGGCTCCCGATGATGCTCTCGATCACGACCTCCTCGCCCGTCGGCAGGTCGCCCCGCGCGTGCAGGATGGCGGCTCTCGCGCTGACACCGGTGCCGGTTGGGCTACGATCGACTTCTCCGTCGGCGAACACGCAGACGTGCCGACTGTGGTGTCCCGCCCCCTTCGCGGGGCCGGTGAAGATCACGCCATACAGAAACGACAGCGATGCGTCGGTCGGGTGTCGGGGCGGCACGGCCTCCGCGGCGACGGCCTTGATCCGCCGCGCCATGTCGATCAGGGTCGTCACCTGCGCCGGTTCGAGTTCGACGCCGAGCGACGCCCCCTCCACGAAGGCGTAGTACGCCCCCCCGAAGGCGAGATCGAAGCGCACGGGGCCGATCCCGTCGACCTCGACCTCGGCGTCCAGCGCCTGAACCCACGAGCCGACGTTGACGAAACGGATGGACCCGACGGCGCCCTGGTGGACGGCCGCCGTCACGTGGACGTACCCGGCCGGGGTGTCGAGGGTGAAGCGCGTCTCGGGCTCCAGGGCGCGGACCAGGCCGAGCTCGAGGAGGACCCGGCTCACGGCAAGCACCCCGTGGCCGCACATGGTGCTCCACCCTTCGTTGTGCATGAACAGCACCGAGGCGGCGGCCGTGGCGTCGGAAGGCGGCAGCACCAGGCACCCGTACATGTCGGCGTGTCCTCTCGGCTCCCACATGAGAGCGCGCCGGAGGGGCTCGAGGTGATCCTGGGCGTAGAGCCGCTGGGCGCTCGCACGCGCCGCGGGTAGCTCCGGTGCCCCTGCCAACACGACCCGGAGCGGCTCGCCCTCGGCGTGGGCGTCGAAGGTCGTGATCCGCCTCGCGTTCGGGGTGGGTTGCCAGGCGAGCGCGGCTCGGTGGCGCAGGTGCGCATCGGGAAACGACATCGGCCCAACGTGCGGATGCGGACCGCCGCACGCCACCTCGGAAGCGTCGCCATGCGCATCGCTCCGGCCGGGCGTACCTTGCGGCGTCGGGCCCGGACCGGGCTCGCGGGGCACCGTTTTCGCACGCCGGGGGAAGCATGGCCGATCGGATCGGCACGAGTGGATGGTCGTACGATGCGTGGAAGGGGTCGTTCTACCCCGACGGCATGTCGTCGTCCGGGATGCTCGAGTACTACGCCGCGCGCCTGGGTGCGGTCGAGGTCAACAACACCTTCTACCGCATGCCGAAGCGTTCCGTGCTCGAAGGATGGGGGCAGCAGGTCCCCGACGACTTCCGGTTCGTGATCAAGGCGTCGCGCCGCATCACCCACCAGGCGAAGCTCGGGTCCGATGCGAAGGAGCCGCTCGACTTCCTGGTGGGCAACCTCGACGCCTTGGGGCCGAAGCTGGGTGCCCTGTTCGTCCAGACGCCCCCCTGGCTGAAGTACGATGCCGACCTCCTGGCGTCGTTTCTCGATCTTCTCCCGGATGGCCTTCGCGTCGCCTTCGAGTTTCGGAGCCGGTCCTGGTTCGACAGCGGCGTCATCGACGCGCTCACGGAACGTGGCCATGCGCTGGTCGCCGCCGATACCGGCAACCCCGACAAGGACCCGCCGGTCGTCGCCGGAGGCGGCTGGGCGATGGCGCGTCTGAGGCGCGAAGACTATTCGGCGTCCGATCTGCAGGAGTGGGCCACGAGGTTGGCGGCCATCGACGTGGCGGAGCGTTTCGTGTTCTTCAAGCACGAGGATGCGGGAGCCGGTCCGGCACTTGCGGCTCGGTTCGCCGCTCTTCTGGCAAAGGAGCAGGCGTGATGGAGTCGCCTCCGATGGACCTCGGCGACGTGCAGGCCGTGATCGCCAGTGCGCGTGCCCGCGGCATGGAGCCGCTGGAGCGCTTCATACGCAAACGCCTGAGAGATCCCGACGAGGTGGAGGTGCGCGAGGCCGCCGAGGTTGCGCTCGAGATCATCGAGAGTGTGCCCGTGTTCCTGGCGCGGGCGGCGCAGGAGGCCGACGAGCGTGATCTGGCTCCTGTGATTCGTCCTCTTCTGGATCGGGCGGTGGTCTACTTCACGCGCCCCGTCGACTTGATTCCCGAGATGACCCACGGTCTCGCCGGGCTCCTGGACGACACCTACCTGGTGCTTCGGATTCTGGAAAACCTCGACAAAGGGCCGACCCCGTTCCTCGACTGGGATCTCGCCGACCCGCTCGCCTTTCTGGCCGGCCTGGTGGGGTCGGGCATCGCTCGCCAACTCGACGATCTTTCGGTCCTGGCGATGCAGGACGTGTCGGAGCGCCTGACCTCGCCGATCGGCCCGTTCGGCGCCGAAGCTTGACCCGGGACTGGATGCGACCAAATATCTTTTAGGGCAAGATATCTGGTGGTTCGCGGATCGAGGGAGGGGGAATGAGTTCCGAGACGGAGCGCCGGGCAGCCGAGTTCATGCCTCTCGGGGTACCCGTATTCCATATCCTTCTGGCGCTGGGACGCGAAATTCGACACGGCTACGGGATTCTCGAGGCGATCGACGAGAAGACCGACGGCGAGGCCGTGATCCTGCCCGGCACGCTGTATGTGACGATGAACCGCATGCTGGACGACGGCCTCATCGAGCCGGCCGACCGACCGAAGGGGGCCGACGCCCGCCGCCGCTACTACCGGGTCACGCCCCTCGGCCACGCGGTGGTCGCGGCCGAGGCCCGCCGACTCGAAGTCCTCCTCGGCGTGGCCCGGGCCGAGATGGGCCGGGGAGCGGACTCCGCCGCCGATCAGGCGTGAGCGTCTGAGCATGTGGCCGTTCCGGCTGCTGCTGCGCTTCTATCCGCCCCCGTTCCGGCGGCTCTACGCACACCAGCTGGAGGCCGACTTCGCCGACCTCCTGGAGCGCTCGCGCCGGAGCGGGAGGTGGGCCGTGCTGGGTCTCTGGCTCCGTGTCGCCGGTGACATGGTGCGGACGGGCTTGTCGGAACGGTGGTCCGGGCGGGCCTACCGAGCACACGCCGGCACCCGGGGTCGCGGGGCGCTCCGCGTACCGCACCGGGGCCTCGCACTCGTGTTGGGTGACGCGGTTCAGGACCTGCGGGTGGCGGTCCGATCGTTGCGACGAGCTCCCGGCTACGTCTCGGCTGTCCTGATTACACTCGCCCTCGGCATCGGAGCCAACACGGCGCTGTTTTCGGTCGCCTACGGCACACTTCTCCGGCCCCTTCCCTTCGAGAGTGGCGATCGACTCGTCCGGCTGATCCACGATGCGCCGTCGCGGGTCGAGTCCGACGACGCCTGGGTCCGGGTCGGCTTTTCGGTGAGCGACCTCACGGCCTACGCCGAGCGACTGCCCGGACTGGAGGAGGTCAGTGAGTACCACACGATGACCTTCACGCTCATCGATCAGGAGGGGCCGCATCGCGTCCGCGCCGGCGTGGTGTCGGCCAACTACTTCGAGTTCCTGGGGCTGGAGCCGCTGCACGGCCGGCTGCTTCGCCCGGCCGAAGATCACCTCGGTGCCGAACCCGTCGTGGTCCTCGCGCACGACTACTGGCAGCAGAGATTCGGAGGCGACCCCGGAATCGTGGGGCGGCGCGTGCGCATGAACGACCGCACCCACGAGATCGTCGGCGTCCTCCCCCCGGGGCCCCAGTTTCCGATCGAGGGCGAACTGTTCCTCCCGCTCTCTGCGTGTCCGACGCGGAGCGACCCGGCCTTCATCGCCGATCCCGAGGCCCGAATGATGTTCGCGTACGGGCGTCTCGAGGCGGGGGTCGACGTCGAGACGCTGGCGGCGCGGGCCGATTCGCTTCTCGGGGTCCTCGCGGGGGAGAACCCCGAGGCGTACGCCGGTCGCGCAGGCCTCGATGTACACGCCGTTCTCCTGCGCGACGACATGGTGGCGGGGCTGCGCCCGACCACCGCGGCGCTCCTCGCGCTGGCCGGGTTGGTGTGGCTCATCGCCTGCGCGAACGCATCGGGGTTGGCCCTCGCGCGATCCGGTCGGCGGCTCCAGGAGCTCGAACTGCGCAGCGCTCTCGGCGCGGGGAGAGGCAGGCTGGTGCGAACGCTCCTGACCGAAAGTGTCACCCTCGGCATCGTGGGGGGGCTCCTCGGCCTGGCGGTCGCCTGGGCCGGGCACGGGTTGCTCGTGGAGTTCGCGGGCCGCTTCACGACCCGAGCGCAGGAGATCCGTCTGGACGGCGCGGTGCTGCTATTCGGGGCGGCGACGTCGCTGCTCGCGGGGCTGATCTTCGGGGCCGTCCCGGGCATGTGGGTGGGACGGCGTCATCGCATCGCTCTCGGGGCGCCGCAGGATCTCGCGCTCGGGGTCAGGGGGCGGGCGCTGCAGCGTTCGCTCGTGGTCGCTCAGGTGGCTGTGGCGTTCGCCGTGGTCACGGCGGCGGGGTTGTCGGTGCGGACCGCGTGGGCGGTCGACCGCACGGAGCTCGGCTTCGAGACTCGAGCGGTGGCCGGCTTCGCCGTCCCTCTCGATCAGCACCGGTGGCACTCGGCGGATTCGGCGCGCCACATGTTCGCGCGCATCACGACGCGCGTGGCCTCTCTTCCGGCGGTGCAGTCGGCGGTCCGGGTGGCCGGGAGGCCCCTCGCAGGGGAGCAGCGCCGTGAGATGTATCGTCTCGACGAGGCGGGTCCGGCCGGGTCCCCGTGGGCGGCCCTCTCCCGCGTGGTCGACCCGGGGTTCTTCGAGTTGCTCGGGCTGCGAATCGTCGAGGGGCGCGGGTTCGTCGAACGCGACGCCCCGCAGGCGCCACCCGTGGCCGTGGTCAACCGCACCTTCCACGAGCGCTTCCTGCAGCCCCACGGAGCGGTCGGGACCCGCCTCGTACGCTGTCCCGGCCCGGCGACCTGCCTCCCGCCCCTCACGGTCGTCGGCGTGGTCGACGACGTCCGGCTTGACGGCGCCGATCGCGAGGTGGAGCCGGAGGTCTACGAGGTCGCGCGCCAGGTGATGGACTACGGTGGGGAACACGTCGTCCTCGGGTTCGAAGGGCCCGCGCACGAGGTGGAAGCGGCCGTGATCGAAGCGGTGCGGGCGGTCGAGCCGACCCTCGCCGTCTCCAACTTCACCTCGCTCGATGCGCTGCGGCACGAGAGCATTCGCCCACGCCGGTTTCTTGCCGCCCTTCTCGGGTTTCTGGGAGCGGTGGCCGTGGGCCTCGCCGTGACCGGGCTGTTCGGTGTGGCGACGCTGTCGGCGGGGTCGAGGCGGCGGGAGCTGGGGTTGCGCTGTGCCCTCGGAGCGACGCCGCGTGGCCTCGTGTGGCTCGTCCTCGCCGAGGGCCTGTGGATCGCCAGCGCGGGTATCGGGGTTGGAGTGCTGGTTGCGTGGGCCTTCGGGGCCGCGTTTTCACGGTTCTTCGAGGCGGTGTTGTGGGGCGTCGCTCCATACGACCTGGCCACGTGGGCGTTGTCGGCAGCCGGGCTCGTCGTCGTCGCTGCCGTGGCGGCCGGGATTCCGGCGCGCCGGGCCAGCCGCGTCGATGTGGTCGAGGTCCTCCAGGGGCGCTGATCCCTCCCCACGTCGGCGACACCGTTCTAGCTTTTGCTGCTTCACTTCGACCCTACCCTCCCATCCCCTCCACGATGAACAACTCGGCTCTCACCGTCTGTGCGGCTGTCGCCGCGCTCTCCTTCGCGGCCCCGGCCACGGCTCAGGACGACCCCCGTGCGCGGCTGCTCGTCGATGCGGCCTGGCTCGACGCCCGCCTGGGCGACGACGACCTCGTGGTGCTCCACATCGGTCGCGGCTACGACGACGGACATATTCCTGGCGCGGTCGATTTCGACCTCGGCGGGATCACGTATTCGACGGGCGAGAGAGGTGACGCCGACCACGTCATGCTCGATCTCCCACCCGATCTGGAGACCGTACGCGCGGCGTTCGAGGCCGCGGGGGTTTCGGATGGCTCGACCGTGGTGCTGGCCTTCGAGGGCCGCGGTATGGCCCAGGCCACGCGCACCCTGTGGACGCTCGACGTCGTGGGACTCGGAGAGGCCGGGCGTCTGCTCGACGGAGGGCTGGACGGCTGGGTGGCGTCGGGGAGGGAGCTGAGCACGGAGGCGGCGCGGCCCCAGCCGGGCCGCATCACGGCGACCCCTCGCCTGGATCGACGTGCCGAGCAGGCCTTCGTGCTCGCGCAGGGGAATGCCCCGGGCATCGCCCTCGTCGACGCGCGACGCCCCGGACACTACGCCGGCGACGATGAGGAAACGGATGGCCGCGCCGGGCACATCCCGGGGGCAGGCAGCCTCTTCTTCGGCGACCTCTTCACCGACGACGCACGGCTGAAGCCCGCGTCGGAGCTGCGCGATCTGTTCGAGGCCGCCGGGTTCGAAGAGGGCGATCGGGTCGTGGCCTACTGCCACATCGGCCTCTGGGCGTCGGGCGTGGTCTTCGCCGCCCGCACCCTCGGGCTCGATGCGGTGCTCTACGACGGATCGATGCGCGAGTGGGCGTGGGACCGTTCCCTACCGCTGGAGAGCTCGTCCGGAGGGCGATGAGTGGGAGCGCTGCTCCGCGACCTCCGGGTCCTCTACCTGCGGGAGCTGCGGTCGGCCCTTCGTGAGAAGTCGATCGTCGTCAACGGGATCCTGCTTCCGATCTTCCTCTATCCGTTCATGATGTGGGCCATGTTCACGGCCTTTACCTTCGTGGAGGGGCAGTCGGAGGGGTTCGTCTCGCGGGTCGCGGTACCCGATGGCGCTCCCCTCCCTGAGTTGGTGACGGCGCTCGAGGTGCGCGACGACGTGCGCCTCGACACCGCCACTCCAACCGACTCCCTCGACGCCCGCCTGTCGCGAGGCGAGCTCGACGCGATCGTTCGCTTCGAGGCCCCGGTCACCGACCGGTCGGTGCTCGTTGGAAATGCCGCGGTGCGTGTGTACTTCGATCGCGCCGAGGAGCGCAGCCAGCGGGCGGCAAGCCGCGTCGAATCGGTCGTCGACGCGCTCAGGGCGGAACGACTCGCGGCCGAGGCCACCGCGCTCGGTCTCGATACGGTCGCCCTGAGGGCCTTCGCCGTCGACGCCGAAGACGTGCAGTCCGACCGCGAGACCGGACGGTTGGTCCTCGCGCTGCTGATTCCACTCTTCCTGACCCTCATGGTCGCGCTCGGCTGCTTCGTCCCCGCGGTCGACACCACCGCGGGCGAGCGCGAGCGGTCGACGTGGGAAACGCTGTGGACCACGGGCGTCTCGCGGACCAGCGTGGTGCTCGCCAAGTATCTCCTCGTGGCCTCGATGGGGGTCCTGGCCGGGCTGCTGAACGTGGCGGCCATGTCGGTCACGCTCGGCGGAATTCTCTCCGCGATGATGGGCGACCGGGCGCGGGAGATCGGCCTCGCGCTCCCGCTCGAGATCGTCCCCCTGATGTTTGCCGTGGCGGTGTTGCTCGGGCTGCTCTTCGCCGCTCTCATGATGGTGCTCGCGGCCTTCGCCAGGACCTTCAAGGAGGGGCAGGCCATGGTGACTCCAGCGTTCTACCTGGCCATGGCCCCCCTCCTGCTGGGGAGCTCACTCGATCGCACGCTGACGCCGACCCTGGCGCTTCTCCCGGTCGCCAACGTATCGCTGGGCCTCAAGGACGCCCTCATGGGCCGCGGAGACCCCGGCCTTCTCGCTCTGGCCTTTGCGGTGAATGCGGCGATCGTCGTCGTCTGCCTCTTCGTGGCTCGCGTTCTCGTGGTGAATGAGGAGGTCACGACGGGCGCCTTCGAGGGCTCGTTCTGGTCGTGGCTCCGCACGCGCCGGAGCCGCACCTGATTCCCCCATCGTGACGCGGACTCCCATGACCTCTCCCACCCGTGCTCCCCAGCCGGCGCCCCCTTCGTCGAGTCGCGTGACCGTCGAGGTCCACGGGCTGACCAAGTCGTTCCTCGAAGAGGGGCGGGGCGAGGTGCGTGCCGTCGACGGAATCGACTTCACCTGCCGGGAGGGTGAGGTGTTCGGGCTGCTCGGAGCGAACGGGGCCGGTAAGACGACCACCCTGCGCATGCTGTCGACCGTGCTGAGGCCGACCGCGGGGCAGGCCCGCGTGCTGGGCTACGACGTCGAGGCGTCGGGCGAAGACGTTCGACGCTCGCTGGGCTTCCACAGCGCCTCGACGGCACTGTACCCGCGCCTCACCGCGCGCGAAACCCTCGACTTCTTCGCCCGGGTCAACCGGCTCGACCCGGCGCGGGTGCCCGAACGGGTCGATCAGCTGGTCGAGCGCTTCGGCATCGGGGAGTACGCAGATGCGAGGGTCGAGAAGCTCTCGAGCGGGATGAAGCAGAAGGTGGCGATCGCCCGGACGCTGGCGCACGACCCGCCGGTCCTGATCTTCGACGAGCCGACGGTCGGCCTCGACGTCCTCAACGCGATGTCGCTCCTGGAAGTCGTGGAAGAGCTCCGCGCCGAGGGCCGCACGGTGATCTACTCGTCGCACATCATGAGCGAGGCGGAGCGCCTCTGCGATCGCATCGCCGTCCTCCATCGGGGTCGGATTCTCGCCCTCGGGTCGCTGGAGGAGCTGCGCGAGGCCACGGGCCTGCACTACCTGCAGGACATCTTCGTGCACTACGTGAAGACGGCCGAAGGGTGAACGCACTGGGGGTTCTGCTCAAGTACGAGCTGCTCCAGCTCGCGCGCGATACGCGGATGATCCTCCTCGCGGTGGTGTTGCCGTTCGTGCTGCTGCCGGCGCTCCTCCTCGTCGGGCGGGTGACCGACCGGGCGGACGTCGAACGGGTACGGGACTCGGAGATCGGCCTTCGTGTGACCGGGCCGGACTCCGCCTTCGCCGACGCTCTGATCCGTCGCGCCGTGCAGGTGCCCGACAGCCTGGTCGGCGACCCCCTGCGGATCGTGGACTTCACCGGTCCTGCCGCGGACTCGCTCCTCGGAGCGGGCGGTCTTCAGGTGGTGGTCGAAGGTCAGGGACCCAACGAGCGCGGGCTTCCGCGTCTGGAGGTGCGGTATCGCGCTTCGTCCGATCTGTCCCGCTCGGCCGCCGACCGCCTCGAAGAACGCCTCGAGCGGGTACGTCGCGACATGCGCGACTCGATGTTCGCGGCGGGCGGGCTCCGGGGCGACCCCACCGACGTCTATCCGGTGCGGACCACCAATGTGGCGGCGGCGGGTCGCGAGGCGGGAGCCCTCCTGGGGCTGATCATGTTTCCCCTCCTCGTGGGGATGATGTTGGCCGGCGGTTCGCTCGTGGCAGCCGACACCCTGTCGGGAGAGAAGGAGAGGGGAACGCTCGAGACGCTACTGACCTCGTCGCTGTCGAAGAACGAGATCATCGTGGCCAAGGGGCTGGCCATCATGCTGGTCGCGCTCCTGATGACGGTCGTGAATCTGACGAACCTCGGCATCTGGATCGGGCTGGGTCTGATGGAGGTCCCGGGCGAACTCGACGTTGCGCTGAGCGTGTCCAAGCTGATCGGGATGTTCGTTCTGGTTCTCCCCGTC
The DNA here is from genome assembly GCA_028279425.1 of Longimicrobiales bacterium. Taxonomy (GTDB): domain Bacteria; phylum Gemmatimonadota; class Gemmatimonadetes; order Longimicrobiales; family Gaopeijiaceae; genus Gaopeijia. The sequence continues at coordinate 22,228 of JANQNV010000301.1, forward strand.
GTCGTGCTCCTTTCGTCGGCGATGCTCCTGATTTCGGGGTGGGCCCGATCCTACCGGGAGTACCAGTTGTACTTCCCCCTCGTCTTCCTCCTCGCCCTCCTCCCGTCGGCGGCGCCGGCCCTCCCGGGGCTCGAACTCCGTTCGGCGGTCGTGCTGCTGCCCGTCGCCAACGTGGCCCTCGCGTTGCGGGACCTGCTCGCCGGACGGGGAGACCTGCTGTTCGCCGCGCTGGCGATGGTCGTGACGACCGGCGCGGCCGCGGTGATGGCGGTCTGGGCGCGGGGCACGCTTTCGACCGAGCGACTGCTGGGTGATTCCGCGGCCGATCGAGCGGAGTTCGCCGGTGGTCCGGCGCTGTTCCCGTATCGTGTCGTGCGCTGGTTCGCTTTGATGTGGGTGGCTCTGCTGGGGATCTCACTGGCGCTGGGAGACCGACTGCCGATTCAGGGGCAGGTGCTCGTCAATCTCGTGGGGCTGTTCCTCGGCGGTTCGATCCTGATGATTCGCCGCTACCGGCTGCCCCTGCGGCAAACGTTGGCTCTTCGCGGGGTCCACCCGGTGGTATGGCTGGCCGTGCTCGTCGGGGCGCCCTGTGGTTTCCTCGCGGGGATCGGTGTCGCCGAAATCACGGGGCGCTTCCTCCCCGTCCCTCCGCAGATGCTCGAGGCGTTCGGGCAGTTCCTCCTCCCCGAGGGGATGGGCGTCGTGCAGTTGGTTCTGCTTCTTGCGGTCCTCCCGGGGATCACCGAGGAGATCGCCTTCCGGGGCCTGTTGCTCCACGGCTTGCACCGTCGCCTGAAGCCCTGGGCCCTCTGCCTGGTGGTCGGCCTCGTGTTCGGGGTCTTCCACGTGAGCCTCTTCCGCATCCTGCCGACGGCCTACCTCGGAATCGTGCTCACCTTGGTCACGATTCTGACCGGATCCATCTTTCCGGCCATGCTCTGGCACGCCCTCAACAACGCGGTGGCGCTCGTGCCCGTGGCGATGGGTTGGGTGGGGCCCGATGCGACGATTCCCGACTGGGCGCTTCCGGCCGGAATTCTGGGTCTCCTCGTTTCGCTGTACGTGATGCGGCGCTTCGGCCGAGGATACCCCGGTGTGACGCGGCCCCCCGACTCCACTTCCTGAGGGCGAACGTCGACACTGAGGCCATGCGAGCCTCCTTTCACACCCCGACGAAGCCCCACCCCCTATGGCTGGCGGTCTGCCTCTTCGGCCTGGCCGGGGCTTCCCCGGCCGCTGCCCAGTCGACGCCGCCCGAAGAGGCGATCCTCGAGATCCGGGCTCTGGATTTCGGCCTGGAGATCCTCGGGAGCGCGGCCGACGCCGTGTCGGCGGGGCCGATCGAAATGGCGTTCAGGGCCCCGTTCGAGCGGATGGGCATTCTCGACGACCTTCCGGCTGCGCGGGAGGGAGACTGCTGCGAGTTGCGTCTGGATGTGAGGGTGACCGACGGCGTCGCGGGGGTGGCCGACCGTGTGCCGATTCAGGCCTATTCGATGCGGCTCGAGGTGGGCATGCGCGACCGGCTCGGGCGTTCGGACACCTGGGTGGTGTTGTGGAGGGGCCTCGCCCTGGACGACATCGTCGAGACGCGCAACGTCGAGACGCAACTCGCATATGCGGCCCGCCAGCTGGCCGACGAGTTCCTCGACGCCTACCTGGCCGTCTTCCCGATCCGGTAGCGGGCGCGGCGGACCGGGGACACTAGTGTAGTGTCGCCAAAGTCTGGTGACCGCCGAGGGTGCGGAGGCGCCGCGGGGGCGAGGCGGAACGACGCGGCGTAGCGATAGCTACGGCAAGG
>JANQNV010000302.1 GCA_028279425.1 Longimicrobiales bacterium
CCGCGCACCTCCGGGTCGAGCGGATCGAAGTGCGGGGGGCGCCAGAGTTCGACCTCCTCCAACCCCAGGGGAGCTTCGAAGTCGTCGGCGAGCACGCCCACGACGATGACGGGTTCTCCGTCGAGGCGTAGGGTGCGACCCACGATCGTCGGGTCGGCGCCGAACTGTCCGCGCCAGAAACGATGACTCAGCAACGCCACGCCGTCGCCGTCGGGGCCGTGCTCGCCATCGCGAAACGACCGACCGAGGGCGGTACGGGCACCGAGGGCGTCCAGGAAGCCCGCCGTGGCCAGCCCGCCGCGAATACCCTCGGAACCCTCGTCGGTGGCGAGGGCGAAGGGCCAGCCTCGGCCGATGCCTAGGTCTGCGAGGGTGCGGGTCCCCGCCGCGAAGTCGGCAACGTTGCCCGGCGATGCGATGCAGAGCCCCGCCAGGCGGAGGTGGTCTTCGCAGACCACGACGAGCCGATCCGCGTCGGGGAGGGCGAGCGGTCGAAAGAGGATCGTGTCGACGACCGTGAAGATCGCCGTACACGCGGTCATGCCCACGGCCAGCACGAGCAGGGCAGGGAGGGTGAACCCCGGGCTACGTGCGAGGGAGCGCACGACGATTCGACCCCTGCTGAATCCCAGGCCCCCGACCCCCGTCGTGCTGTTCACCCCCGGCAACGGGCGCAGCAGGTCGGATGTGATTCGCACCCAGACCCGGATCAGGGGACGAAGCCCGCGCCCCTCCGCGGCCGCCTCCTCGAGCAACGCATGAACGTCCTCCACCATCTGCTTGCCGTAGGCCCGGCGGAGGCGTCGCGGGTAGCGAAGCAGCAGCACCCGGTACACCGCGAGAGACAGGCGGATGAAGGTGTTCACGCGCCCTCGTCGGCCACGAGCCGTCGCACCTCGGAGCGTTGGGCGAGTCGCGTGATCCTCCGGGCCTCCCCCTCGAGGGCGTCGCGACCCGGAGGCGTCATCTCGAAGAGGCGTCCCCTGCGGCGATCGGCCGCGTCGCGCTCTCCGACGGCGACCCAGCCGGCGTCCTGGAGCCGCTGGAGCGAGCCGTATACGGTCCCGGGGCCCATCCGGAGTCCCGAATCCTGCTCTACCGCCTTCATCACCGCGTAGCCGTGGAGCGGCCCGTCGTGGAGGGCGAGGAGGATGTGGAAGACGACCGGCGTGAGGGGCGAGGCGGAGGTGGGATCGGACATGGCTCAGCGGAGTCGAAGGGCGATGCTACACCCGCAGTAATATTACCGTGAGTGTAGCATCGCAACCTCGACGTCCGTTTGGGCCCCCGGCGGACAGGCGGACAGGCGGACAGGCGGGTGCACCGGCGCACGGTCGGTCGGGCGGCCAGCGGCCCTGACCGCTGCCTACCGATCGATAGGGCGGTCACTCTACCGACCGGCGTCGAACTCCTGCAGGCGGCGAATCCGCTCGTCCATCGGCGGATGGGTGCTCATCAGCGACATGAGTCCGCCGCCCCTGCGACCCGACAGAGGATTGACGATCGCGAGCTGAGCCGCCGCAGGATTCACCTGCATCGGGATCCGCTTCGAGTAGTTGTCCAGACGGTGCAAGGCGCCCGCGAGACCGCGACCCGACCCGACGATCTCGGCTGCCGTCCGATCGGCCTGGTACTCGTTCTGTCGGCTGATGGCCATGTGGATCAAGCCGGCCGCGATGGGAGCAAGGATCATGAGCACCAGCGAGGCGAGGGGGTTGTTGCGATCGTTGCCGCGCCCGCCCGCAAACATCGCTCCGAAGGCGGCGAACCTCGACAGCATCATCAGAGCCCCTGCCATCGTGGCAGCCACCGTGGATACCAGCATGTGTCGGTGTCGAATGTGCGCCAACTCGTGTGCGGCGACGCCCTCGAGCTCGTTCATCGGGAGCGCCTGCAGGATGCCTCGGGTGAAGCAGACCACGCCGCGCTCGGGGCTGCGACCCGTGGCGAAGGCGTTGGGCTGATCTTGCGGCGAGATTGCCAGCGTGGGCATGGGGAGGCCGGCTCGCTGGGCGAGTCGCTCCACCATGGCGTAGAGCTCGGGCGCGGCGGCTCGGTCGACGATCTGCGCGCGATACATGCGCAGGACCACGCGATCGCTGAACCAATACGAGCCGAAATTCATGACGGCGGCGATGACGAACATGATCAATGCGCCACTCGAACCCCCGAAGTATCCCCCTGCCGCCACCAGCAGCAGGGTCAATGCGGTCATCAGACCGAACACCTTCATCGTTTGCATCGCTACACCCTGGAAAAGCGGGGCGACCTGTCGTTCGACGAACCGCTCGTCGAGTCGATGTACTCTCCGCTGGCCGCTGGTACACGAGCGAACCGAACGCAAGTTCCGTTCCGGCGCGTTGCGTCCAAAATGGCAGGCCGGTAAGCTGTGGCGAGCGGCGGTGGGTGGGCCCATTCGAGAACGAAGGAGACGACCGTGAAGGATCGCGCGCGCACACGAACCCTCGGCGGGGGCGGGCTCTCCGCCACGCACCGGCGCGGGTGGATCGCCCTCCTCGCAGCTGTCGTCGCGTCGGCATGCTCGTCTCCCGCACCGAGCGGTCCTCCCACCGTCGCCGATCTTCCCACGTTCGAGGCGGTCGAGGAGATGCGGATCGGGGCCCTCGAAGACGCCGACCAGGGCTTCTCGCGGATCGGAGGAGTCGATGTGGACCGTGATGGCCGACTGTTCGTGGTCGAAGCGGGCGTCCCCGAAATCCGCGTGTTCACCGCGGAGGGCGAGTTCTCGCACCGATTCGGAGGCCGGGGACAGGGACCGGCCGAGTTCGAGTCGTCGCCTCAGATCGGGGTGAAGGGCGATACGGTCTGGGCGGTCCAGTCGTTCAGGAACCGCATCCAGCTGTTCGATCGCTCCGGTACGCTGATCTCGACCGCATCGATCGATCGGATTCCGGTGCCCTTGCCGCAGGGGATCGGTTTCGTGGTGCCGCGCCGTATGCGCGCCGATGGTCGGTGGGTCGGCTTCTTCGGCATGGTCAGTTCCAGCCGAGGAGAGGCGACCGGGGTCGAACCGACCGATTCGATCCCCTGGCCGATGACGTTGTTCAACAGCGACGGCTCCGTGGGCGATACCCTGGGATGGATCTCGAAGCCTCCTCCGACCATGTGGCGGCCTCCATCGCAGGAACCTCCGATCCCGGAGTATCTGGAACTCGGCGGGCGCCGACACGCCGTCCCTCAGGCGAGACCCCAGATGGAGCGTTGGTATCCCACGGATGACGGGTACATCGCGGTCGACGCCCCGAGACCCACCAGCGGCGAGGCGGGCGCCATCTTCGTACATCGGATCCTCGCCGGCGGTGACACCGTGTTTTCGCAGGCCGTGAACTATTCGCCGGTGCCCTTCACCGACGCGGATCTCGATTCGATCGCGGCGCGCGCGGCGCGGGGTGGCCCGGGCGGTTTCGGTCCGTATCGGCCGGGCGCGTCCGTGCCCGACGACTGGGAAGTGATCGCCGCTCGGCTTCGCGCCGAGATGGCCTTCCCTCCGTGGCAAGACGGGCTGACCCAGACCTGGCCGGCGAACGACGATCGTCTGTGGCTGCGGCTGGCCAACGACCGTCAGACCGGGCGAACCGATTGGGTGATCCTCGATGCGAATGGGTTTCCAGCCGGTCGCCTCTCGCTCCCCGAAACCGCCCAGCCGCGCTGGGCGTCGGGCGACGTACTCTGGGCCGCCGAGCCCGACCAGCTCGAGGTGCCCTGGCTGGTGCGGTATCGCATCTCGGGACTCACCCCGTAGCGGGGATCGCCGCCCCGGCTTCCGCCCCCTCCACCCATCCGGTGCCGGCTCGCCGGATCGCTTGCCTTCATGATTAAATCTACATTATAGATTTAAGGAATCGTCGGTGACCGTCGAATCGGAGGTGGGCCGTGGGCAAGACCGGAGTCCTGGGTTCGTTCGAAGAGCTGGTCCTCGTGGCGCTGGTGCGCCAGGCTGACGAGGCCTACGGGGTCTCGATTCGCCGTGAACTCGAGGGGCGCACAGGGGCCAGCGTCGCGATGGGGGCGGTCTACGCCACCCTCGATCGACTCGAGGCCCGCGGGCTCGTATCCGTCCGGGCCGGCGACACGAACGAGGCCCGCCGGGGCCGGCCCCGGCGGTACTACGACCTGACCCCTCGCGGGCTGGCCGAGCTTCAGCGAACCCGTGCGGTGCGCGCGACGCTGTGGGACGGGGTCGACCTCGATCGAGTCGCGGTGTCGCGGGGCGGCGGGGAATGAGTGCCCCGAGAGGCCCGCGCCTCGCTTCGTGGATCGTGCAGCGGCTTCTGCGACCGCTCGACGCCGAACGAATCCTTGGAGATCTCGACGAGGAATACGTGCGCTTTCAACGGCCCGCGCAGGGCCGACTCCGGGCCGACCTCTGGTACTGGCGGCAGGCCGTCGCCTCGATCTGGGCGTTGCGCGAGGGGCTCCTCGCCTCGGCCTTCGGCGACGCCCGCTTTGCCCTTCGCACCCTCCGGCGATCGCCCATCCACACCGCGACCGCCGTGGCCACCCTCGCGCTCGGCATCGGTGCGACGACGGCGATCTTTTCTGTGGTCGACGCGGTGCTGCTCGCTCCGCTTCCCTACCCGGAGGCCGACCGGATCGTGCGAGGCTGGCCCCACGCCGATGACGGCGACGTACGAGACTTCTCGTTCCGGACAGCCGAGGTCGTCGCGTTGGAGGGCCGCCGCGATCTGTTCGAGGCCGTCGGCGCGGAGTTTCCGTGGAGCGCCACAGTCCACCTGGCGGGCCTCCCGCCCCAGCAGATCTCGGGGCGCCGGGTCACGGCGGGCCTCTTCGAGGTGTTCGGGGTGAGCCCCGCCGTTGGCCGGCGTTTCACGGCCGACGACGTCGTTGCGGGCGGAGCGCCCGTGGTCGTCGTGAGCCACGCGCTGTGGGCTGGACTCCTTGCGGGCGACACGGCGGCGATCGGTCGCACACTCGACATCGCCGGCACCCCCTTCGAGTTGGTGGGCGTGTTACCCGAGGACTACGCGCACGTCAGCGGAGACGATGCCGACGCCTTCATTCCCTACACCCTCGGCACGGCCGCCTGGACCGGCCGCTGGTTGGGCGTCTACGGGCGGCTGCCCCCCGGATTCCCGCCCGATCGAGCCGCCGACGAGATCACGGCTGTCATGCAGGGGGTGGCCGCCGAGCAGGGACGGGCCGGCGGGTGGCATGCCACGGTGCAGGACCTGCGCTCCACGGTGGTGGGCGACGTGCGACCGATGGTGTGGGCCAGCTTCGGGATGGTAGGTGTCGTGCTGCTCATCGCCGTCGTCAATGTCGCGGCCCTCACCATCGCACGCTCCGGGGCGCGCCGGGCCGAGATGTCGATCCGGCGCGCACTCGGTGCGGGGCGGCCGCGTCTGATTCGTCAGCTTCTCGTGGAGAGCCTCGTGCTGGGCACGATCGGTGGGGCGATGGGCATGGCCCTCGGCTTCGCCGGGCTCCGAGGGCTGCTTGCGCTGGCTCCCCCATCGATTCCTCGGCTTGGAGAGGCGGCAGTGGACCTCCGCGTTCTGGCGTTCGCCCTCGTGGTGACCGTCGTTGCGGCGGTGCTGTTCGGTGTGGGGCCCGCGGTGGGTACCGCCGAAGCGCGCCGGGGAGGCCGGGGGGTGGTGCTGCGTGGGCTGGTCGTGGCCGAGGTCGCCCTCGCGTTGACCCTGTTGGTCGGCGCTGGCCTCATGGTACGCACCGTGCGGGCCCTCTCGGTCGAGGACCTCGGCTTCCATGGCCGGCAGGCGATCACCTTCCGGGTCGAGGCTCCCGAAGCGACGTGGCCGGACGTGGCGGGTTCGGCCGGCTTCTACGCGGAACTCCTGGCGCGACTGGGCCGTCTGGACGGCGTCGAGGCGGTCGGCGCAGGGTCGGATCTACCGGTATCGGGGCAGGGGGCCGTCGCGACGGTCAATTCCGAGGAGCGGGTGAGAGCCGGGCACGAAGAGGGTGTGACGACGCTGCAGCGGCGGGCCACGCCGGGTTTCTTCGAGGCCCTCGGGACGCCTGTCGTCGCCGGTCGCCCGATCGGCGCCGACGATCGGCCCGATGCCGAGGCGACGGTGGTCGTGAGCGCATCGCTCGCCCGCCGTCTGTTCGATGGGCGACCTGCGGTCGGGCAACGGGTCGGCTTCGGCAACACTCCCTCGCCCGACGAGTGGATGCGCATCGTCGGGGTCGTCGGAGACGTCCGATACCGTGATGCCGCGCTGATCGACGATCCGCAGATCTACCAGCCGCACGCGCAGAGCGCGGTGCGGGGCATGGCACTCGTGGTACGGACCGCACGTGAGCCGTCGGACCTGCTCCTCGCCATCCGCGGGGTCGTCCACGAGCTCGACGGCCGCGTGGCCGTGCATGACGTGCAGACGCTGGAGGCCATGGTCTCGCGGGTCATGGCTCCACGCCGGTTCACGATGACGTTGTTCGGGTCGTTTGCGGTTGCGGCACTCTTTCTCACGCTCGCCGGCGTCTACGGCGTGCTCGCCTTCGGCGTGGCTCGCCGTCGGCGCGAAATCGGTGTCCGCCTGGCGCTGGGCGCTCGAACGACCGACGTGACTGGCCTCGTGGTTCGCCAGGGTATGCGGCTCGTGCTCGCGGGACTGCTCCTCGGTTGGGTCGGGGCCGCCCTTGCTTCGCGGGCGCTCACCCGCCTGCTCTACGGCGTCGAGCCGACGGATCCTGCGACCTACGCCGGGGTGTCGTTGATACTCGCCATCGCCGGCCTCGCGGCCTGTCTCGTCCCGGCGTGGACGAGTGCCCGCACCGACCCGGTGGCGGTGCTGTCACCCGACTAGTGTAGTGTCGCCAAAGTCTGGTGACCGCCGAGGGTGCGGAGGCGCCGCGGGGGCGAGGCGGAACGACGCGGCGTAGCGATAGCTACGGCAAGGA
>JANQNV010000303.1 GCA_028279425.1 Longimicrobiales bacterium
TCCTTGCCGTAGCTATCGCTACGCCGCGTCGTTCCGCCTCGCCCCCGCGGCGCCTCCGCACCCTCGGCGGTCACCAGACTTTGGCGACACTACACTAGTACGGGTCGCAGCGTGCCCGCCAGGGCCGGAGGGCGCCGCCGTTTGATCGTTGGGGGGCGCGCGCGGACCAGGGCTCAGTAGGCTACACGTCGGACTTCAGGACCATCGCGGGGTCCAGACGCACGGCCCTCCGGGCGGGTCCGTAGGACGCGACCAGCCCCGCCCCGATGAAGACGACTGCCGTGCCCAGAAAGGAGAGGGGATCGAGCGGGCCGACGCCGAACAGCAACGCGCGGGCGAAGACGGAAACGGCCCCCGCAAAGACGACGCCAACGGCCAGCCCCGGAAGGATGAGCCCAAGCGCCGAACGCACCACCATCGCACGCACCTCCGACGGGGCGGCTCCAACGGCACAGCGCACCCCGATCTCGCGTCGACGACGACGGGTGACGTGCGACACCACCCCGTACACCCCGATCGCGGAGAGCACCACCGCGAGGGCGCCGAAAACGGCCAGGAGAGCCGATACCGTGCGCTGCGACCAGATGCTGAAGCGACGCGCCAGTTCCATGGTGGTGGGCTGGTAGAACGGGAGCGTCGCATCGACGTCGTGCACGCGTTCGCGCACCGCGTCGACGGCCGCGAGTGGAGGTCCGACCGTGCGGACCAGCAACGTCATCGCGCGCGGTGCGCCGGTACCCATGGGCAGGTAGACGGCGTCTCGCGTGGGGTGGCCGGGTCCGCTCTGGAGCACGTCGTCGACCACGGCCACCACCGTGTACCACCGCTGGCCATCGTCGACGGTGGGGCTCCGGGACCCCTCGACGCCGTGTCGGACTCGACGGCCGATCGCCGACTCCCCGGGCCAGAATCGACGGGCCAGGGAGGCGCTGACGACGGCCACGGCTCGCCCGTCCCACGCCTCGGCCTGTGCGGGCAGGCGTCCCTCCACCACCCGAACGCCGAGCGAAGCGAAGTATCCGTCCGAGAATCGACTCAGGACTCCGATGGGTGCCGGACCCGAGGACGCTTCGCCCGCCTCCAGCGCCACCTCCTGGCCGGTGCTCAAGAACGGAACGGCGTCGACCGCGGCGGCCGACACCACACCCGGCATGGCACGGACGCGCTCAAGCACCTCTCGGAAGAGAGCTTCGCGCGCTTGGTCGTCCGGATACGACCACGATGGGAGCGGGGTCGAAAGCACCAGCACCTGGTCGACGTCGAGTCCTGGATCCACGGTATTGAGGTTGTGGAGCGCCCGAAGGGTAAGCCCCGCGCAAGCAATCAGCGTCGTCGCGAACGCGACCTGGGCCCCGACGATCCAGGAACTGAAGCGGCGCCCCGAGGTGGCGCGCCCTCCGGTGGCGAGGCGCCGTTCGCTCGCGGCTTGGAACGCCGTGGGCCAAGCGATGGCCGCGCCGCACACCATCCCCATCGCGGCGGTCCAGGCGAACACGCGACGGTCGAGGTCGAAGTGAATCCAGAAGGGGCGCTCCGCCGGGAGGATTCCCGGCAGCCACGCCATCGCCTGATGGGCGACGAGCAGAGCCCCCCCGACGCCGAGGAGCGACAGGAGGCCGACCTCCGTGAGTATCTGGCGCAGAAGCCGGCGCCTGCCCGCGCCGAGCGCGCGCCGCACCGCCATCTCATGGCGTCGGTCCTCGCCCCGGGCGAGGAGCAGGCTCGAGACGTTGGCACAGGCCACCAACATGACGAGGAGCGCCGCCACGAGGAGCGTCACCACGACAGCGCCGACGGCCACGGGCACATCGGCGGCCCGCAGCGAATACATCGTCGTTCCGATGCTCGCCTTGGTGGCCGGCGATCGTTCGGCGAGCATCGCCGCGATCCGCTCGCCCTCCGTCCGCGCCTCCGACAGGTTCACCCCGGACGCCATTCTGGCGATGACGTCGAAACCGTAGTCCTCCGCGTCGGCCCGAAGTGGATCGAAGGCGAGCGGGACCCAGACGTGCGCGACCTCCGGGAAGTGGAAGGCGGGGGGCGCGACGCCCACGATCCGCCTCGCCACACCGTCGAGCATCAACTCCCGCTCGAGCACGTCGGGAGACCGCCCGAACCGACGCTCCCAGAGCGCGTGACTGATGATGACGACGGGCGCTTCACCCGGCCGCTCCTCTGCGTCCAGGAAGTCGCGACCGAGCGTCGTGCTCAGTCCCAGGACCTCGAGGTAGCCCGGTGACACCCACGCGCCCTCCACCACCTCGGGTCGATCTTCGTCGGTGAGCAGGAACGCCCCGTCGTCGAACGCGAACATGCCGTCGAACACGCGGGTTTCGGCTCTCCAGAGGTGGAAATCCGGCAACGAGACGTCCATGGACTCGATGCCGGGGGCGGTCTCGCTCAGCTGCACGAGGCGGTCGGCATCGGAGTAGGGCAGCGGCCGAAGCAGGAGGCCGTTGACCAGGCTGAACACGGCCGTGTTGAGACCGATGCCGAGCACCAGCGACGCCACGATCGCGACCGCCGATCCGGGCCGCCGCAGAACGCCTCGCACGGCATGCCGAAGGTCGAGTGTCAGGTCTGCCGTGATCGACCTGGGCAGGCGGCCCGAGCCCGAGATCCGCATGGCGACACCCGACCACACGACGCCGACCACGGCTCGGACGAAGAAGGCGGGTCTCGCCCGGGGCCGCGTATCCCGCCACTCCTGCGCGAACACCTCCACCATCTCCTCGCCGTATCGAGCGCGTTCACGCGAGGGTAACCACACGAGCAATCGTCGATACCAACGGACCGACCACGGCGGGGGCATGCTCACCCGCCTCCCTTCGTACGGGCGAGTGCGGGCATGCTCACCCGCCTCCGTCCGAGCGAGCGAGTGCAATCACGTCGTCGCTCGAGGCGAGAGCCGAGATTCGACGCGCCTCCGCCTGCAGAGCGGCGCGGCCCTGCGGAGTCAAGGCATAGTAGCGACGACGGGGGTCGTCGTCCGACGCCGGCGACTCCGTTTCGCGAATCCAGCCGTCCCTCTCGAGCCGGGCGATCAACCGATAGAGGCCACCGGGGTCCAGGTCGTGCATGCCCGCCGTGCGGTCTCGCACGGCCTTCTTGAGGCCGTATCCGTGGTGCGGTGCTTCACCCAGGGCGAGGAGCACGTGGAAGACCTTCGACGACAGAGGCGGGTCGGGAGAGCGGCGAGGCATGCTGTCACTTTAATGTGATTTCACATATATGCGATATTACATATATGCGAACATGCTACATCGACGCCGACCAGCACGCAAGCGCACGGGACTGGGCCGCTGAAGCCGCCTCAGCGCTCCACCCAAGTGCAGGCCAACCAACGTGGCACCCAGGTCATCCGCGGCGCGGGTCGCGACGACGTCGGCCGCCGCCGCGAGGATCCTCTCGCCCGACGGGAGTTCGAGGACCCCCGACGAGCCCTCGCGGTCGACGTGGAGCCCATGTGGCGATGGAGTCGGAGGCCATCGAACACCCGGATGGCCTGCACGTGACCGTCCGCGACCCCGGTGCGAAGGGGGTCGGTCGAACGCAGGCTCGACGGAGCCACCGAAACCGCGTGGCGCAATGGCCTACCCGAAGGCACACACCCTAGTGTAGTGTCGCCAAAGTCTGGTGACCGCCGAGGGTGCGGAGGCGCCGCGGGGGCGAGGCGGAACGACGCGGCGTAGCGATAGCTACGGCAAG
>JANQNV010000304.1 GCA_028279425.1 Longimicrobiales bacterium
TGCCGTAGCTATCGCTACGCCGCGTCGTTCCGCCTCGCCCCCGCGGCGCCTCCGCACCCTCGGCGGTCACCAGACTTTGGCGACACTACACTAGAGTCGTCTCCGTTCTGTTTCGACGCGAGGCCTCGTCACCAATCGAAGGCGGCGCCGCGTCCAACCCGCACCGTCTCGGTGAGCGCCACCCAGAGGTGGTAGAGGCTGGAGGCGGGAATGGCGCTGCCCGTGGTGGCGCCGTCGGCCGAAAGGTGATCGCGCAGCAGGGCGTCGTCCCACCGCAGGTAGTGGGTGAACATCATACTCCACAGACGCTCGACCTGGATGGCCGCGTTGGGATCGGCGCCGGACTCGACCCTCGTCAAGCACGCCTTCACGGCTTCGGTCTGCGGCCAGAAGCGCTTGGTCGCGGTATGTTGCCCGCCCTCGTCGTCGACGCCGTCCATCGCGGCCCACACCATCCCGGGGCGTCGGTCGAGGCCGTAGCGCCAGGCGAAGTCGAACAGACCCTGTGCCAACGCGTCCACCGGAAGCTCCCCACCGGCCTTCCGGTATTGGTCGAGCAGCCACACCCATTCGAACTGGTGACCCGGCTCCCGCACGCGCCCCTCCGCACCCGGCCAGGCGCCCCAGTCGTCGGCGAAGAACTCGGCGAGTGCGCCGGAGTCATCGATCCAGCGCTCCGCGCAGAGGGCCACGAGGGGCTCGGCTCGCGTTAGCCACTCCGTGTCGCCGGTGGTGGCATGGAGCGCCAGGAGCGCCTCGAGCAGATGCATGTGGGGGTTCTGGCGGCGAGGCAGCTGCGAGGCGGCTGGCCCGATCCCCTCCGCGTACCCGCCGGCGTCGTGCGCCATCGTCTGCTCGAGCACCGTCATGAGCGCACGCGTCCGCTCGAGCGGCTCGGGCTCCCCCGTGGCCCGGTACATCGCCGCACAGGCCAGGAGCACGAACGCCTGGTCGTACAGGTCGATCGTGGGGTCGAGCGTGGATCCGTCGGGCGCGAGCCGGGTCGGATAGCCCCCCCGCTCGGGGTCTCGGCATCGGCCGAGAAGCGCATAGCCCGCTCGGGCGGCGGGGAGCGCCCATGGGCCGGCCCCTCGGGTGTGGGCGTCGGCGAAGACGAAGGTCTGCCGGGCCTGCACCCGCAACCGGGTGAAGCCAGGGTGGTCCGGCTCTCCCGACGGTGTCAGCTGCTCCCGAAAGCTACCGAGGGAGGTGTCGAAGCCCACGTCGGCCCAGAACGGGAGGAGCGTCGTCGTGGCCCATCGCCACAAGCGGCCTCCCAGGGCGTCGAGTTCGCCTCTGTCATTCGTGTGCATCCGCACCGTTCCGGTCGGGGCTCCTTCGCGCGCTCGCGATGTCGTTTCGAGGATACCGCGATCGGCCCTGGACGCCAGGGTTCGGCATGGCACCCTTGACACCTGAGAACCTCAGGGCAAAGCTGTTGCCCTGAACATTTCAGGTATGTCGTCCTCCTCCTGGGATTCCACGATGCCCGAGCCGATGCAGATCCTGCGCGGGACGCTCGACACCCTCGTACTCCAGGTGCTCAGCCATGGCCCCCTCCACGGATACGGGGTAGCCGACTGGGTGCGGGAGACCACCGACGGCGTACTCGAACTCGAAGACGGTGCCCTGTACACCGCGCTCCACCGTATGGAAGGGGGGGGCTGGTTGACCTCGGAGTGGGGGGTATCGGACCGGGGCCGTCGGGCGAAGTTCTATGCCCTCACCTCGCGTGGTCGCGCCCGCCTTGCGCGCGATGCCCGCGATTGGCGGCGCTACGCGGAGGCCGTCGACAAGGTCTTCGCCCGCCGGCAAGGCGCGCGTGGGCAGAGCTCCCCGTGAGGCGGGAGCCGGTGGACCGGGAGATCGACGACGAGTTGGAGTCCCACTTCGAGGGTACCGTCGAACTGTTGATGCGCCGGGGATGGAGCGAGGCCGACGCACGCGCCGAGGCGCGCCGGCGCTTCGGTGACGTCGACCGCTACCGCCGTGATCTTCAGCGCATCGGCCGGCGTCGGGTGTGGTGGGGGCGTGTGCGCGAAGTGTTCTCGGCGGCCAGTTCGAGTACGGTGGCCGCGGCTCGTAGCCTTCGTCGCTCCCCCGGGTTCTCCACCGCCGTGTTGGTGACCCTCGCGTTGGGCCTCGGGGCCAACGCGGCCGTCTTTCGGGTCGCAGATCGCCTCTTGCTGAGTCCGCCGGAGCACGTGGTCGACCCGGGCGCCGTGCGACTGCTGAGCCAGAGTCTGATCCGCGACGACGGGGGAGCCTCGACGCTGACGTCGTTCGCCTGGAGCGATGTGGAGGCGGTCGAGGGGGCCGACCTCCCAGCTATGATCGCCACCGGTGTGCCCGGCATGAGCGAGACGCTGGGCGAGGGAGCGTCGGCGACGCGGGTGCGCGTGCTTCGGGTCGACGACGACTGGTTTCCGCTGGTGGGCGTCGATGTCCAACTTGGGCGCGGCTTCGCTCCCGAAGACCATCGTCCCGATGCGCTCCCGGTCGCGCTCATCGGTCATGACCTCTGGTCGTCTCGGTTCGGCTCGGATCCGGACGCGCTCGGGCGGGTGCTTCGGGTGGGCGATGGGCGGTACGAGGTGGTCGGCGTCTTGCCCGACGGGTTCGTGGGTGCCGATCCCCCGGCCACCGACGTGTGGCTGCCCCTCGAGGTGTCGGCCCGCACACGCTGGGGCGACGACTGGAAGACCGACGGACGCATTCTGGCGTTCCGGATCTACGCCCGGCTGGACGACCCCGCGCAACAACCGGCCCTCGAAGAAGCGGCGCTTGCCGCCATGGCCGCGTCGCGAGAGTCCGGCTACCTGCTGACTTCCACCCTCTCGTCGGTCGACGCCTGGAGCCTCGTGCCGGGAGAGGGACCCCAACCCAACGCGATGATCCGCGTGTCGCGCTGGCTTGCGGCCGTGGCGGCCCTCGTGTTGCTCGTCGCCTGCGCCAACGTGGCGAACCTGTTTCTCGCCCACGGCGAGCGGGTGCGCAGGGAGGTGACCCTCCGGAGTGCGCTGGGGGCGGGACGGGGTCGGTTGATCGCGGAACTGCTCGCGCGTTCGCTGCTGCTCGCACTCCTCGGCGGCGCCGCGGCCCTGGCCTTGGCCTGGACGCTGGGGGGTGCCCTGGACCGACTGTTTCTCGAGGGCATCGAGCTCGGGGGGCGAGTCCGAGGTGGCCGTCTCGCGGCATTCGTCGCCCTCGCCGCCGTGGCCTCCGCAGCGCTCGCGGGTGTGATTCCGGCCCTGGTCGGACCCCGCGTCGACCTCCGCAGCGCAATGGACTCGCGCGGACGGACGAGCACCGGGAGCTCCCGGATTCGCCGCGTACTGGTCGGAGTCCAGGCCGCCCTGTCGGCGGTGTTGCTCGTGGGGGCGCTCCTGTTCGTCGGTAGCCTCCGGGCCGCCCTCCGACTGGACCTCGGGTTCGACGCAGACCGGGTCGTGGCCGTGCGCCCGGAGCGGGAGATCGAAGACCCCGTGGAGACCGCGGTGGTGTACCGAGAGGCACGCGCTGCGCTCGAGGCGCTGAGCGGCGTGGAGTCGGTGACCGAGACCGTGGCCGTGCCCTTCATGCTGATCTACGGGCAGACGGCTCGACGACCCGATCAGGCGGCCGACGACACGCCGTTCGCAGAGGGGCGGGTCCGGGTGAACGGTGTCGGCGCCGACTACTTCCGCACCCTCGGCGCGGAAGTGTACCAGGGTCGGGCCCTCGAGGAGTCCGATCTGCGGGAGGGGGCCGAGCCCGTGGCCGTCGTCGGTCGGCGCGCGGCCGAGACCCTCTGGCCCGACGAAAGCCCACTGAACAAGTGCATCGTCGTCGGGTCGGGCGAGGGTCCCTGCGCTCGTGTCGTCGGTGTGGCCGAGGAGCAGGCGGGCACGCGCCAGACGCTTCAGGAGTTCACCCCGGGGCTTCCCGATGCAGCGGCGTGGGCCCCGCTCCCTGTGGTCGGTCGGACCCCGTCGGCCCTTCTCGTTCGGCTGCGAGGTGATTCGGGGGGAGCGCTCGACGACGTACGCCGAGCCGTGCTGGGCCTCCCGGGTGTGCGGTATGCCGAGGTCCTGCCTCTCGCCGACATCATCGAGCGCCAACTTCGCTCGTGGCGCCTCGGAGCCGCAGTCTTTTCGTTGTTCGGGGCCGTCGCCCTGATCATCGCGGTTCTGGGCCTGTACGGCGTCCTCACCTACGAGGTGGCGCGCCGACGCCGGGAGATCGGGATCCGCATGGCGCTCGGGGCGCATGCGACCCGATTGGCCGGGGCGGTTCTATTCCCCGCCGTGGTCACCGTCGCGGCAGGCCTCGCCGTGGCGCTTCCCGTCTCCGCCTGGTTGGCCACACGTCTGGAGGGACTCTTGTATCAGGTGTCCCCCCACTCGCCGGTGGCCTTCCTGGCGACGGCCGGGGCGCTCCTCCTCGGAGCGCTGGCCTCGGCCCTGCCGCCGGCCTGGCGGGCCACTCACGTGGATCCCAGGCAGTCGCTGCAGGACTGAGCCCACCCGTCGCGAGCGATCTCTCACGGGCTCGGTCCTTGACGCCCGGCGTCCGCATGCCGAGTATGCACATGACTACTCAGTATGCAGGGGCCGGGCGTTGAGCTGGGTCCATACCGGATGGGGGAGGAGGGGGGCGATGACGACGAGGAAGGCGACACTCGGGGAGCTCGAGACGCTCATGCTGCTCGCGGTGCTACGGCTCGAGGATCGGGGCTCGGTGCGGTCGGTGAGGGTCGAGATGGCGGAGCGGGGGGGACGGGAGCTGAGTCGAGGGGCGACCTACGCGACGCTCACGCGCCTGGAGCGGAAGGGCTATCTCCGGGTCCACCGTGATGAATCGCAGGACGGCGGGCGCGCGACCCATCGATTCGGTTTGACCGACGAGGGTCTCGAAGCCCTGCGGTCGGCCCAGCGTACGCTCGCCCGGATGCGTGACGGGCTCGAGTCGATCCTGGACGCTCCGTGAGTCCGCGCGACAAGCGACGCGGCGTCCTCTTCCGCGCCGCGCGACGATTTGCGCGGGCCGCCACACCGTCTGTCCTGCAGGCGGTCCTCGAAGAAGAACTCGACGGGGAGCTCGATCGTCGTCGGGCGCTCGGCCAGTCGAGACTGCGACGAGAACTGTGGGCAGCCGGGCAGTTCGTGGTCGTGGGCGCCCGGGTGGCTGTGGAAAGCGTGCGGGACGACGTCTCCGGTGGCGCGGTGCGCGCCTGGCTCCGCGGCGACGGGTGGCTCCTGGATCTCCGTCACGCGGCCCGCGCCCTCGCGACGCGCCCGACGACGACGACGGCCGTGATGCTCACGATCGCACTGGCGGTCGGGGCGACGACCAGTGTGTTCAGCGTCGTCGACGGGGTCCTCCTGCGGCCGCTACCCTACCCGGACTCCGATCGGCTCGCGCGCATCTGGCAGACGACCGTGGCCCGAGGCGCGGTGCCCGAGGCGGCCTTTCGCTCGGCCGACAACCAGCTCGCTCCGCTCGGCCCGTCGTTCGAGGAATGGCTCGATCTCGACCTCGGCTTCACCGCGTTGGGGGCCTACGTCGACGCCGGCTTCGTTCTCCAACTCCCCGAGGGGGCCACCGCTCTTCGGGGCCAGGAGGCAACCTCCGGGTTCTTCGAGGCACTCGGCATCGAACCCGTGGTCGGGCGACGGCTCGTCGCCCAGGACGACCTCGAGGGGGCGCCACCGGTGGTGGTGATTTCGGAAGGCTTCTGGCGGGACCACTACGGTACCGATCCCTCGGCGGTCGGCCGCTCCCTTGCGCTGAACGGCGTCACGCGCACGGTGGTCGGGGTCATGCCCGACGGCTTCGATGCGCCGAGCCATGGGGGCGGTATGCTCGCGCCAGGGGCCCCGGCCTCGGTATGGATCCCGCTGACCGGCGAAGCGCGCCGTGGTTGGAAGAATGTCTCGGTGCTCGGGCGACTTCAGGACGGTGTCCCACTGGGGGTCGCTTCGGATCGGCTGTCGACGGCAGCCGAGGCTCGGACGGCGATCTACGACGGCTACGAGAGCGCGAGGGCCGAGTCGCTCCTCGAGTCGGTGGTCGGCGACGTCCGGACCACCCTCCTGCTCCTCCTTTCGGCGGTCGGTTTCGTACTTCTGGTCGCGCTCGTGAATGTGGCCAACCTCCTGGCCGCTGCCGGGCTCGGACGTCAGCGCGAACTCGCCCTCCGCGCCGCGCTCGGTGCGGGGCGGGGACGACTCGCGGTGGGGCGCGTCCTCGAATCGGTGCTTCTGGCCTTGGGCGGTGCTGTGGGCGGCGTCTGGCTGGCCAAGCTCACGCTCCCGCTACTGGTGCGACTCGTCCCTCCCGACGTGCCGCGTCAGGAGGCCATCACGATCGGTCCAAGTGTCCTCCTGTTCGGGATCGCCCTTGCAGCGGCGACGGCCGTGGTGATCGCGGTCGTACAGGTCCTCGCCGTCTCGGCGGCGGCCCCGCAGGCCACCTTGCGGGAGTCGTCGAGCAAGGCCACCGCGTCCACGACGGCGCGCCGGCTCCGCTCCGCGTTGGTGATCACCGAGGTCTCCCTCGCTTCGGCTCTTTTCATCGGTGCGGTCCTGCTCGGGCGAAGCTACCTCGAACTCGCCGGGACGGACCGAGGCTTCTCGACCGATGGGCTCGTGGCGCTCCGCGTGGTGCCGGACCGCGCGACGGCTCCAACGGAACAGGACTCCGATGCCTTCGCGCTCGCCCTTGCAGAGGCGATCGAAGCGCGTCCAGCGATGCGGGCGACCGTCGCGAACCAGGTTCCGTTGGCCGGCGGGCGGTCGGCCACCGAGGTCTACCTGGAGCGGCCCGAGGGGGGGGTCGAGCGGCTGGACGAGGCCGTTCTGACCGTCGCCCTGGACAACTACTTCGACGTCATCGGCATCCCGCTGCTTCACGGGCGGGGATTCGGTCCCGGAGACGGCGCGGATGGGCCTCCGGTCGTGATGGTCAACGCCGAACTCGCCCGCCGGTACGGGGAGGGCGGGGCTGCCATCGGACAGCGCCTGCGGACCTTCGACGATAGCCTCCGCGCCCTCGAGATCGTCGGGATCGTCGGAGACGTGCGCCACGAAGGGTTGGCCGTGCCCGTGGCGCCGAGTGTGTTCCTCCCGCACGGCCAGTCGAATCGCGAGACGAACGAGGTGGTCGTCCGCACCGACCGCGGGCTCGATGCGGCGATGGCCGGCGTCCGGGAGACCGTGAAGCGACTCTCGCCCGCGACCCCGGTCCGTCGAGTCACCCTTCTCGACCAGTCGATCGCCGACTCCATCGCGGTGCCCCGCTACCGGGCGAGCCTCCTGATCGGTCTCTCCACGCTGGCCCTCATCCTGACGGTGTTCGGAGTGTATGGCGTCATCGCCCAAACCGTTGCGCAAAGTCGTCGCGAGATCGGGGTGCGGCTCGCGCTCGGGGCCGACGCTCCGCGAGAAGTTCGCCGCGTGGTTGGCCGCGGCCTGCGACTCGGCGGTGTCGGCGTCGCGATCGGGTTGGCCCTCGCATGGGCGTTGTCGGGGTGGATTCGAAGCTTCCTGTTCGGCGTCGCACCGACCGACACGATCACGTACGCGCTGGCCGCCGCGGGCCTCCTCGCGGTGACGGGCGTCGCGGCGCTCCTCCCTGCGAGGGCGGCTGCCCGGATCGAGCCGGCGGAGGTGCTGCGCGGCGATTGAGGCGAGTGGCGTGCGCGCTCATCCGTCGCCCGGAACCACCATCACCGAGCAGGGAGCGCTCTGAGCGAGTCCCATCGCGACGCTCCCGATCAACGCGCGACGGAAGGATCCGTGTCCGTGAGTACCCAGCACCAGGACACCGTAGTCTTCGGACGTCGCGACAGGGAGCAGCACGTCCAGCGGGTGCTGACCCCATTCGACGCGGGGTTGGATCCGGCCCTGCGCCAGCCCCATGGCCACGGTGAGGGTCCAGGCCTCGTCGAGGGCCTCGCTCCGGATCCGTGCCTCATGGCCCGGTTCCAGCTCCCGGAGGGTGTCGTCTCCCACGTGGACGAGGTGGACCGTCGCGTCGTCGGACACGGGAAGGAAGCGGACGCCGGCGATGTGCGCCCGGCGCGAACGCGCCGAGAAGTCGGATAGCAGGGCCACCGACGCGAACGGGACACTCGGTCTGCCTCGGAGTACGAGCACCGGGACCGGAGACGCCCGAAGCAGCCGGTCGACGGTCGATCCGATGCGGTGTCCCATGCCCTCCCGCGCATTGGAGCCCGCCACCACCAACTGAGCCCCGCTGGCCTCCACGGCTTCGAGAATGGCGCGGTCCGCAGGCTCGTCGAGCGCAAGAACGGGGGCGCCCACCTCGACGCCTGCGTCGGCGAGCGAGCGGTTTTGAAGCGCTAGCGCTACTTCGGCTTCTCCCCGCTCTCGAAGCAGGAGCCCTTCACGAACCTTCCGGGGAAGGCCTCGACCCGGCCGCGGCTCGACGGCGTGGACGAGCGTCACATAGGCACCCGGGGTAGCCTGCGCCAGCGATCGTACGACATCGAGCAGGGTGCGGGAGCGGGCGTGCAGATCCGTGGCGAAGACGATCTGCGTCCGCGCGTCGAGCGTAGGCATCGGGGTACTCTCCTGTCCGAGGGGTGCGCCTCGGGAGGGCCTCACCGTCAGCATAGAAGTGGAGCGCCGGGGTGGGCAACAGGCTTCGGACCCTTGGCCCGCCGCCGTGCCAATGCGCGGGCCCGATTCGCAGCTTGTCTCGGGTGTGTGCTCTACGGCGCCATCGGACCCGAGAGTCAGGCCGACGCGCTACATGAGGGTCGTCCCCCTCCCGCCGGCGATCACGCGGTCCCCCGAGATGGCGGCCTTGCACGCAGCGGTTGGGACTCCGAATCAACACGCGAACCAGCGGCGCCGCTCGTGTGGACGCGCGCCCCACGCGTGTCGGCCGTGGGCGCCCGTCGCGAATCGGGGCCCGGCGCCCTATTCTATCGCGTCTATCGTGGGGTTAGTGCCGGATTATGGTCCCACGTCGAGTGAGGGCGAGCCGCGGCGTTCGGGCGGCGACAACCGAAGGCGCGGTGGATGAGGCGGAAAACAAACGTACGGAGCGCGCTCCGTTTGGTGCTCCTGGTTGCCCTGGTGGCCCCGGTACCGCTCCTCGCTCAGGACGCCGTTTCGGGCCCTCCGCTCGTGGCCTCCCGCCTCGCGGCCGACGCCACGATCGACATCGACGGCCAACTCCTGGAAGACGTCTGGTCGACGGCCGTCCCGATCACCGACTTCACCGCTCGCCTCCCGGTCGAGGGGGCCGAGCCGACCTGGCCCACGGAGATCCGCGTCGCCTACGACGACGACGCCCTCTACATCGGGGCCATGCTGTACGATCACCCCGACAGCATCATCTCCTTTCAGAAGCGGCGTGATGTCGGTCTCGGGACCGACGACCGCTTCATGTGGATCTTCGACACCTTCGACGACGACCGCACCGGCTACTTCTTCGAGACGAACGCCAATGGACTGATCGGTGAGGGGATCATCACCGGAAGCGCGGGCCGCTCCGTCAACAAGAGCTGGGACACGATCTGGGAGATCCGCACCGCGCGCCTCCAGAACGGTTGGTCGGTGGAGGTCCGGATCCCCTTCCTTTCGCTCAACTTCGATCCCGAGTCGACCGCGTGGGGCATCAACTTCCAGCGCACGATTCGTCGTCGGAACGAAGAGATCATGTGGCGGGGGTGGCTGCGGAATCAGACGCTCTTCAACCCGGCCTTCGCCGGCCGTCTGGAGGGTCTCCAGGGCCTATCGCAGGGCATCGGCCTCGAACTGAGGCCGTACGTCACGGGCAACTACCGGAACCAGCCCGGCGATCCCGAGCCGACCACCTGGCCCCGTGACGTCGGCTTCGACGTCGGCTACAACCTGACCCCCGGGCTGCGCGCCGCGGTCTCGGTCAATACCGACTTCGCGGAGGTCGAGGTCGACCAGCGCCGGATCAACATCACCCGCTTTCCCATTCGCTTCCCCGAGCAGCGCAACTTCTTTCTGGAGGGCTCGGGCGTCTACTCGTTCGCTCCGCGCTCGGGGCCGGAGCCGTTCTTCTCTCGTCGAATCGGGCTCGAAGACGGGCAAGCGATCCCGATCGAATACGCGACCCGACTCGGCGGGCAGGCGGGGAGGTTCGAGGTCGGCTTCCTGCAGGCCGGCACCGCGGAGACCGACGAGACGGCGGCCGAACAGTTCACCGTGGCGCGCGCGAAGTATCTCTTCGTGGGCCAGTCGACGATCGGGGCGATGTGGACCCGCCGCGCCACGAACGACTTCGGTATGGTTGCGACCCCCGACGATCGACATACCCTCGGCGTCGACCTCGACTACCGGACCACGACTTTCCTGGGGAACAAGAACCTCGAACTCGAGGCCTTCCTGGCGTGGAACACCGATCCCCAGGCCGGGCTCCGCGCGCCCGATGAGGAGACTCCGGACTTCGGGACGCGCTCGGCGCGCGGCCTGCGCCTGAACTATCCGAACGACGTCTGGCAGTCGCACATCTCGTACCGTGAGTTCGGGGACGACTACCTCCCCGCCGTGGGCTTCGTGAGACGAAACAACTTCCGCCGCGTCGAGCCGCGCTTCGGGTGGTGGCCTCGGCCGGAGGGAATCGCGGCGATCCGGCAGTTCCAGTTCGATGTGCTGTTCCGCGCGCTCGAGGATCTGCGTACGGGTGAAGTCCTGGAGCGCTTCTGGGAGGTCGGCCTTTTCGGCGCCGAGTTCGAGAGCGGAGACAGCTTCGACGTCGAGGTGACCCGCCTCTACGAGTTCCTCGACCGCGACTTCGGCGTCGGTCGCGAAGACATACCCATTCTTGCCGGCGAGTACACGAACTGGGGGATCGACCTGGAGGCGCGGACGGCCCGGCAGCGCAAGGTGTCGTTCGGCGGAAACGTCGGTCGCGAAGGCTTCTGGGATGGGACCCGGATCTACGCCACCTCCGCCATCGACTTCCGTCCGCAGCCGGGGTATCAGATTTCGTTCGAAGTCGAGCACAACCGGATCGACCTCCCGCGCGGCAACTTCGATACGAACGTCTTCATCCTGGATGGCGCCTGGGACATCTCACCGCAGGCCTCCGTGACCGGCAACGTGCAGTACGACGACATCTCCGAGCTCGCCGGGCTGTTCCTGCTGGGGCGTTGGTTGGTGAATCCGGGCAGTGAGCTGTTCATCGTCTACACGCACAACTGGCAGCGGCCCGAGACGCTCGGCATCCCGGACCCCGGCTTCCGCCCGGACCGCGACTTCGCGACGATCTCACGCGGCGCCGCCTTCAAGATCAACTACACCTGGCGCTGGTAGCCCGGGGCCCGTACCGGCCTCGCCGGTAGCTCGGGACCCATCGGCCCCGCCGGAGTTCGGCGGGCCCGGGCTCGCAGGGTCGGTGGCCCAAAGGAGTCCCATCGGGGTGGCGCGGCCGGTCCACAATGTGTACCGTGGGGGGTCTACAACGTAGACCGCGCCGCGGCGGCGCGTCGATTCCCCGATCCCCGCGACATGCCCATGGGCCGCACCAGCTACATCGGCGAGTTCGAGCAGATGATCCTCCTCGCCATCCTGCAGGGCGGTGAGGACGCCAACGCCTTCCACATCCGGCGTGAGCTCGAGGCGAGCGCGGGGCGCACCGTCTCGAAGGGCGCCTTCTACACCACCCTCGACCGGATGGAAAAGAAGGGGTGGGTCACTTGGCAGACCCGTGCCGCGGCATCCGGGCGCGCCGGACTCCCCCAGCGGCATTTCCGTGTGACGGCCGAGGGGATCGGTGAACTGCAGCGCTCGCGCGAGGCGCTCGAAAAACTCTGGCGCGGTCTCGACTCGGTGCTTCTGCCCGGCGGCTGAGGTGAGACCGCCTCGACCATCGCGTCGACGTCCGCCGAGCTGGGCCGACCGACTGCTTCGCCTCTGCCTCCCACCGGGGGTGCTGGGCGATTCCATCCGGGGGGATCTGCACGAAGAGTTCCACGAGACGAATCGCTCGAGGTGGTGGTACTGGGGCAGCGCGCTGGCCCTCAGTGCGCGGTACGGAACGAAGCGGGCGACGGGTCGGGTGCGCGAGGGGCGCGGATCCGGACTCGGCGCCACCGGATACGGGTGGAGGGATCGCATGGGTTCACTGTGGAGCGATGTTCGGTTCGGACTGCGGATGCTGGTGAAGACGCCGGTGATGTCGGGCGTCGCCGTCATCACCCTCGGGCTCGGGGTGGGGCTGACGACCCACATGTTCTCCAGCGTGTACGGGACCTCCATTCGCGGGCTCCCCATTCCCGACGATTCCGAGCTGCACTACGTGGGGCGCGCCCTCGAGCAGGGCAGACTGACGCCCGACGACATGCTCCACCACACCTTCGTCGATCTACGCGAGGCACAGACCTCGTTTCAGCAGCTCGAGGCGTTCTACCAGGGCACGATCAACCTCGCCGGAGACGAGGCGGCGCCAGAGCGTGTGCAGGGCGCCTACGTCACCGCCGGCGCGCTGAGCGTCGTCGGGGTGGCCGCGCACCTCGGCCGGGTGTTCCTGCCGGGTGAAGACGGGCCCTTCGCGCCCCACCAGATCGTCATCGGCTACGACCTCTGGCGGAATCGGTTCGGCGCCGATCCGGGTGTCATCGGGCGTCGGATTCGAGCGAACGGCTTCGACACCGAGATCATCGGGGTCATGCCCGAGGGGGCGAAGTTTCCGTTCCTCGAAGACGCCTGGCTGCCGCTCCGGCAGGATCCCATCACCCTCGAGCGCGGCTACGGCTACGACGTACATGCCTTCGGACGGCTGCGTGAGGGGGTGAGTGTGGAAGCGGCGAACCAGGAGCTCCTCGCGATCAGTACGCGCATTGCCGAGGCCTTCCCCGAGACCAACCGGGACGTCGTACTGCGCGCCGGACCGTACGAACAGGTCTACATGCCGGAGTCGATCACGACGGTCTTCTGGATCATGCTCGCGGCGACTTTCGGCGTCCTTCTCATCGCCTGCACCAACGTGGCCAACATCCTGCTCGCCCGCGCCTCGGTGCGCACGCGGGAGGTGGCGGTCCGGACCGCTCTCGGCGCCAGTCGGTGGCGCGTCGTGCGGCAGCTCCTGGTCGAGGCGGGCATCCTCGCGTCCGTCGGGGGCCTGGTCGGCTTCGGGCTCAGCGAGCTGGGGGCGGCCGCCTACATCGACGTCGTCGAGGGGATCTACAAGCCGTACTGGATCGACTTCGACACGCACCCGCTGATCCTGCTCTTCACCGGCGCCGTCACCTTGCTGGCCGCGCTCCTGGCCGGCGTGCTCCCCGCGCTTCGTGCGACCGGCGTGCGGATCGGCGAGGCCTTGAAGGACGAGAGTCGGGGTAGTTCGTCGCTCCGCCTGGGACGATTGACACACCTCCTCGTCGTCTCCGAGATCGCCGTCTCGTGCGCCCTCCTGGTGATGGCCGGGTTCATGGTGCGGAGCGTCGTACAGCTGAACAGCGTCGACTACGGTTTCGACCCCACGCCCGTGCTGGTGGGCCGCGTCGGCCTCTTCGAAACCGACTATCCGGGCGCGACGGCGCGCGATCGGTTCAACCAGGAGATCCACGAGCAGCTGGCCGCGATCCCCGGCGTCCGCTCGGCTGCATTGGGGACGGCGACCCCGGGTTTGGGGAGTGCGGAGCTCTGGACGAGCGTAGAGGGGCAGGTGTACGAGAGCGAGGCGGCGCAGCCGGTGGCGTCGGTGATCGACATCGGGTCCGACTACTTCCGGACTCTCGGCGTCGAGTTCCTCGAGGGGCGCGACCTCGACGAACTCGAGGCCCGACTCGACGGCGTGGAGCCCGTCGCGGTCGTGAGCCGGAGCTTCGCCGACCGGTTCGTGGGCGAGGGCTCACCGCTCGGCGTTCGCGTGAAATTGGGGAGTCCGGAGTCGGAGTGGCCGTGGGCCCGGATCGTGGGTGTCGTGCCCGACACGTACGTGGGCGGAAACACCGGGGGAATCGGCAACGACCGTCTCGCCGCCGAACGCCTCTTCCTGCCCCTCGCCTATCGGGGCGTTCCGCGCTTCGTCTCTCTCCACCTCCGCACCGAAGGGGACCCCGCTCTCTACGCCACCGCGCTGCGCCAGGCGGTGGCCGAGGTGGACCCCAACCTTCCGGTGTACGACGTCTCGCGACTCGACGACGCGATCAAAGAGACGAACTGGGCGATCGGGCTGTTCGGCGGGATGTTCTCGTCGTTCGGCGTGGCGGCCCTCCTCCTGGCCGCGGCGGGACTCTACGGGGTCATTTCGTTCTCCGTCCGTCAGCGCACGAGGGAGATGGGTGTCCGGATGGCGCTCGGGGCGGACGGTCGGCGGCTCCTGGCCACGGTCATGCGGGGCGGACTCCAACAGCTCGCGGTGGGGATGGGACTGGGACTCGTGGCGGGCGCGGGGATCGCCGGATCGCTCGAGGTGATCATGTACGGTGTGAGCGCCCGCGATACGGTGGTCTACGTGGCCATCGTCGCCACGCTCGGTAGTGTCGGCTTGCTCGCCGTCCTGCTCCCGGCGCGCGCCGTGCTCCGCACGGATCCGGCGTCGGCCATGCGGGACGGGTAGGTCGACGACGGGATCGGACTCCCCCAGCAGGGCTGGACAGCATTTCAAGTTTGTACTAATAATATTTCAAGCTTATATCATCGGCGCCCGGAATCGGCGCCCTCGAGTCCCTAGTGTAGTGTCGCCAAAGTCTGGTGACCGCCGAGGGTGCGGAGGCGCCGCGGGGGCGAGGCGGAACGACGC
Source organism: Longimicrobiales bacterium (assembly GCA_028279425.1). Taxonomy (GTDB): domain Bacteria; phylum Gemmatimonadota; class Gemmatimonadetes; order Longimicrobiales; family Gaopeijiaceae; genus Gaopeijia. The sequence goes on from JANQNV010000304.1 coordinate 14,734, forward strand.
GGCGTAGCGATAGCTACGGCAAGGA
>JANQNV010000305.1 GCA_028279425.1 Longimicrobiales bacterium
TTGCCGTAGCTATCGCTACGCCGCGTCGTTCCGCCTCGCCCCCGCGGCGCCTCCGCACCCTCGGCGGTCACCAGACTTTGGCGACACTACACTAGCGCCGAGGGCGCGGGTCGGACACGACGTCCGTGTCGGCGACCCTCATGCCCGACCCGCGGGCCGCAGCGAGGAAGAAGGCCTCGTTCTCTGCGTAGGAGAGGTCCGCAAACCGAACCTCCCCCCCAGTCGCCCACCCGCAGGCGCGGTCCAATGGGGTGCGGATCTCCACCCTCCGGCACGACTTGTACGTCGCCGATCGTATCGGAGCCGACCGCGAGCAGAAGGGTCTGCTCATCGTCGGCCGACGTCTTCACAGCCGTACACAGAGCGGTCAGGTGTCGGCCCTCCGGAAGGAGGCCGGCGGCACCCGCGGTGACTGGCTCGGGCCGCAGGGGGAGGGGGGTGGCGACGGGCGGCCTCCCGCTGGCGAGGTAGTCGGGGGCGTACCCGGAGAAGACACTTCCGGCCCGGCGCTCGAGAGTCGGCGAGCAGCTGCACCCCCGGCCTCAGGCCTACCCCACGCTTGGGCCGCCGGGCCGACTACCTCACCTTGGTTGAGTACCTACTCGCACGTCGTCGTCGGGCATCCCTGGCGCTCGCCCCCGCTGGACGCATAGGGTGCCGTGGGTCGGAGGGTGACATGCCAGCTCTTTCCATCACCGGATGAAGACACACCTCGAGCTAGGTCGCGACGCCGTCTCCGAAGGCCGATGGGAGGCGGCACACGAGTCGCTCTCGGCTGCCCGGAGAGAGCGGCCACTCTCGCCGGAGGACCTCTGGCGCTTCGCCATGGCCGCATACCTGGTGGGCCGGCCGGCTGCCTTCCTCGAAGCCCTCAGGGGCGCGTACAACTCCAACCAGGACTCGAACCGTGGTCTGGACGCGGCCCGGGCCGCCTTCTGGATCGGGTACCACTTGTCCAGTAGGGGTGACGTTGCCGCGGCATCCGGTTGGTTCGGCAGGGCGGCGCGGGTGGCCGGGCAGCACGACGGGGACGGCGCGGCTCTCGGGTATGCTCTCCTCCCCGCTGGGCACCGCCAGTTGACCGATGGTGCGTATGGTGAGAGTGAGCGTACGCTCGAACGGGTAGCCGACATCGGTAGGAGGTGCGGCGAGCGGGACCTGACGGCTCTCGCCCTCCATGCCCAGGGGCGCGTGAAGCTCCGAACGGGACGGGTAGAGGCAGGCCTTGCCTTGTTGGACGAAGTCATGGTGGCCGTGGTGGACTCCGAACCGTCGCCGATCGCGACCGGGCTCATCTGCTGCAGTGCGCTGAGCGCATGTCGCGAGGTGTACGACCTCTCTCGCGCCCGCGAGTGGACGAGTGTTCTGCAGGCCTGGTGCGATCTACAGCCGGATATGGTCCCGTACACGGGCCCGTGCCAGCTTTCGCGTGCCGAGATTCTGCGTCAGGGTGGCGACCTGACAGCGGCCATCGATGAGGCTCTGCGCGCGGTAGAGTCCTTCGAGCGATGGCCGGGGCCGGGGTCGCCCGGGCCGGCCTTCTACGTCGAGGCGGAGGTGCACCGGGTTCGGGGGCACTATGCGGCAGCCGAGGCCGCTTACCGAAAGGCGGCTGCCGCGGGCCGCGACCCGCAGCCGGGGCTGTCGCTCCTTCGCCTTTCTCAGGGGGCCCCCGAGGTCGCCCTCGCGTCGCTCGAACGAGCGCTGGGGGAGGCCCCGGCACCGGTACAGCGAGCCGGCCTCCTCCCGGCCATGCTCGAGGTACTCCTTGCCCTCGGCGACCTTGGTCTAGCCGGACGGGCCAGTCAGGAACTCGAAGAGATCGCGCGCGCCTGGCCCGCCGGCCTACTCACGGCCATGGCGGCCTCGGGCAAAGGTTCTACTCTCCTCGCCGCGGGTGAGCCCGACGCGGCCCTGGTGGTCCTCAGAGGGGCGCTCCGTGCATGGACCGAGCTCGGCGTGCCCTACGAATCGGCGCGGGTTCGCGTCCGACTCGCGCGCGCATGCCGAACGCTGGGCGATGACGAGGGCTCCGTGCTCGAACTCGATGCGGCGAGGGAGGCCTTCGAGCGAATGGGCGCTGCTCCCGACCTGGTGCGACTCGAAGACCTCGCAGGTGGACGTTCCCCCGGCGCGGCTCATGGCCTCACGCCGAGGGAGCTCGAGGTCTTGGGGTGGCTGGCCACCGGACGTACGAATCGGGCCATCGCGGGCGCGTTGTACATCAGCGAGAAGACGGTGGCGCGTCACGTGTCCAACATCTACGCGAAGCTGGGGGTCGCCACTCGATCGGCGGCCACGGCCTACGCGTTCGCGCACCGCCTCGCGCGTCCTTCTGCATAGAATTACCCATGCCGGTCGGGCGTGCGATTTGGGTGATTCTTCCGAATCGCCGCCCGATCTGAGCGTCTAGCTTCTCCCGAGTTGAGTACGGCCGCAGGGGGTTCTTGCGGCGATCCGGTCGGAAGAAGGAGACGCGGCATGTGTGCAGGGGGCAGGACGCACGGGGGTGAGGCCTTTCCAGAGACGACGCGGTGGGGCACGGACGTCCAGGCGTCTCTCCATCGGTATGCGCTCGCGGTGCTCATCTGTTCGCTTCCATTCTGGTGGTTGGGGCAGAACGCTCAGGTCGAGCTCCCGGCGCAGCTACCCATCAGCGCGCTCATGGTGGTCGTGCCCGGCCTGGTGGCGATCTGTATCGCGGTCAGAAGTGGTGGGCTTTCGGGCGCACTAGCCCTCGTTCGCACGTTCCGTCCGCGACTCCGACCGCGTACCGGTGCATGGTGGGCCGTTGCGTGCCTGACCATGCCTGCAGTCTTCGGCGTGGTGTGGTCGCTCCAGACCCTGGAGGGTGTCCCGGTATGGGACGTTTCCGTAGGCACTGCTTGGCGCCTGGCCCTGGCACTTCTGGTCTTCCTGGTGGCTGCCGCGATCGAGGAGCTCGGCTGGACCGCGTACGCGACCGCGCTCGCCCGCGATCGGGGGCTGGTGCCACGCGCCGGGCTGGTACTTGGTGGCTACTGGGCCGCGTGGCACGTGATCCCGTGGTTTCAGGCGGGGCACTCGATCTCGTGGGTCGTTGCGCAGAGCGCGTTTACCGTGATGCTCCGTGTGCTCATGGTCGTCGTGTATCGGAAGGCGTGCCAGCAGGCCGCCACAGCGATCCCCCTTCATGCTACGGCCAATCTCGGCCTCGTGCCCGGCGACGGGACGCTGTACGACCCCATGCTCACAACGGCCGTCCTGGCGCCAGCGATCCTGCTGATGCTCGGCGTGGCCGAGCCTCTGCGATCCTCCGAGGGGCGGGGCCGCGTGGTCCGGCCCATCGTGCTGATCAGCGCGTTCCTCCTCGCTGCGCCCTTGGGCGCGCAGGAGACCAGAACGCCGCGACGTGGCTGGGAGTTCGCTGGCATTCCAGCCGTGAACTACGATGCGGACGAAGGCTTCGGCTACGGTGCGGTGCTGGAGGCCTACGACTATGGCGCGGGAGTCGTAAAGCCTTACCACACGAGCCTGCAACCGGCGCTGTTCTTCACCACCGCGGGGAGGCGCGATGTGACCCTCTTCGTCGACGCCCCTGGACTACTCGCGCGGGGGTGGAGGTTGGGCGGCTTTGCCGGACTCGAACGGCACCTCACCACACCCTACTACGGGCGAGGCAACGCAACGGAGTACGATCCGACGCGGGAGAATGGGGCCTCTCCGCACTACTACCGTTTCGGACGCAAGCGCTGGCGCGCGAACGTCACCCTTCAGAAGGCGCTGGGTGAGACGCCCGTGCGGCTCCTCGTGGGGGTCGGTGTCGAGAACACCTCTGTCGAGACGCTGCCGGACGGCGGAAGCACGACGCTCATTTCCGAGGAACTCGGGGGAGTCGAGGCGCCGGGCGGATGGCTGAACCACCTCAGGGTCGGGGTGATCTGGGACACGCGGGACCGGGAGTCGGGCCCGCGGCGCGGATCGTGGTCGGAGTTCCTGTTCCAGCGCGTCGCCACGGCTTTGGGGAGTTTCGCAGAGTATACGCGATGGACGATAGCGGACCGTCGCTACTTCCCCCTGGGTCTTCGGCTGACCCTCGCGAATCGCCTGATTCTGCAGGGGGCGTCCGGCAGTGTGCCCTTCTTCGACCTATCCGTCGTCCAGTCCTCGTTCAAGGTCCAGGAGGGTCTTGGCGGCGTCTCGAGTATTCGCGGGTTGCTCCGGAACCGCTTCGTCGGAAAGGGAACCCTGATCTGGAACCTCGAGCTGCGTTGGAGGGCCTCCGATTTCGGGGTGTTGGGTAGGCCGTCGCATCTCGTGGCCACTGGCTTCCTGGATTCGGGACGGGTGTGGCGAGAGGGCGTGAGGCTGTCCGAATTGGCGCACGACCTGCATCACGGATGGGGCGGCGGCCTGAGACTCGGCATCGGGCGCGATTTCGTCGTTGCCCTCGACATCGGGACCTCCGCCGAGGCTCCGGCCTCCACCTACCTGGGGCTCGGATACCTCTTCTGAGCAGCGACATAACCTTCGATTCCAAAGGAATGAAGCACCGATGAATGACTACGCATATCCGGACGTCCTGGTCACGACCGACTGGGTAGCAGAGAACGCGCACAGGGACGATGTTCGTCTCGTCGAAGTGAACGTCGACCACGATCTGTACTCCTCAGGGCATATTCCAGGGGCGTTGGGTTGGAGTTGGAGGAGCCAGCTCGCCGACCAGGTGCGGCGCGACGTGCTGTCTCCGGCTGCCTTCGCGCGGCTCATGGAGGAAGGTGGTATCGAGCCCGCGACGACCGTCGTGCTGTACGGCGACTTCGACAATTGGTTCGCCGCCTGGGCGTTCTGGCAGATGAAACTCTACGGTCACCGCGATGTGCGCATGATGGACGGTGGCCGTCGGAAGTGGCTGGCGGAAGGGAGGCCGATCAGCGTCGACCCTGTCCACGTGCGAGCCTCGCGCTATCCGCGCCCCCGCCCGAACGGCTCCCTCCGCGCCATGCTTGGCGATGTCCAGATGTCTCTCATGGTTGGAGAAACCGATCTCGTCGACGTACGGAGTTCGGCGGAGTTCACCGGTGAAGTCCTGGCTCCTCCGGGCCTTCCGGAGACCTGTCAGCGTGGTGGTCACATCCCTGGTGCACGGAGTGTCCCCTGGTCGATGGCGGTGGCCGAAGACGGAACGTTCCGTGCTCGAGACGAACTCGAGCGCATCTATGCCGAGGCCGGCATCACAGGCTCGCGGCCGATCGTTACGTATTGCCGTATCGGTGAGAGAAGTAGCCACTCCTGGTTCGTTCTGCGGTACCTCCTCGGGTTCGACTCCGTCAAGAACTATGACGGGTCGTGGACCGAGTGGGGGAACCTGGTCGGTGCCGACGTCGAGACGGGTCCGACGACGCGCGCCCGTGCGGGCGTTCAGGGTCCTCGGGGGGCTGAAGGATGAAGCCCCTCATGCAGACGGAGCGGCTGTATATGCGCCCCCTCGAGCAGGGCGATCTGAGCGCCCTGGCTGACCTGCTCCACGATCCTCAGGTGCGTCGTTACCTATGCGATGACCAGAAGCTGCCGCCGGCCACGATCGCTGGCTTCATCGTCGAGAGTGCTCGATTGGACTCTCGCGGCTTGGGGTATTGGGTGATCGGCGAGCGTGATGGCGACCCGTTCATCGGAGTCGTCGGCCTGACCGACCCATCCGACGAGTTTCCGTTGATGCAGGGTGGTATCGAGGTCCTCGTCGCCCTCCGGCCCGGAGGTTGGGGGCGAGGTCTCGCGACCGAAGCTGCCATGGCGGTCCTGGCGCGGGCCGCGGAGGTGGGGGTCGATCGGGTCGTGGCCGGGGTCGATGTTCCGAACGTCGCATCCCATCGCCTGATGTACCGGGTCGGGTTCGAGGAGGTGGGTCGGGGCGAGGGCCCGATGGGGGAGAACGTCTTCTACGAGATGAGACTGAGCGATGATCGAGATTCGTAGGTATACGCCGGCAGACTCGGAGGCTGTGCTCCGCATCGCCCAAGAGGCGTGGGAGCCTGTCTTTCGGAAGACTCGGCGCGAAGTCCCGCGCTTCGTCTACGAGAATTTCTATCCGGACGGGTGGTGGTCTCGGCAATGTGTCGAGATCGAGGAACTGCTCTCGAACGAACCGGACAGCGTTTGGATCGCAACGTGGCAGAGCGAGCCGGTGGGGTTCGTGTCTGTCCGAATCCACCCGGAGGACCGAATGGCGGAGATCCACATCATTGCGGTGCGGCCGCTATACCAGAGGCGCGGTTGCGGCTCGGAAATGATGCGATTCGCCCAGCGGCACGCTCGCGAGCAGGGCATGGAGATGCTGATGGTGGAGACCGTGGGCGATTCGGGTCATGCACCCGCCCGGGCTGCCTACGAGGAGTTCGGGTTTCGGCCTTGGCCAGTGGCCAGGTACTTCAAGGACATCGTGCGCTGAAGCGACAGTTTCTGGCGGCCCGAGCGCGTCACGGACCGCGGCGTCCCCAGCCCACGACCCTGCCGTTTGGCGGTGGGAGCTGGAAGTTGAGGTTTCCGCTCACGAGGCGACCGAAGGAGTTGTGTCCGGTTCGCAGGATCCGGAGTTGCTTCTCGAAGTCGGCAGCCGTCGCTGCCCGAGTGGGTTTGGGAACGGGGCGGGCCACCCCGCGCTTCACGGTGAAGCCCCAGGTGATTCCCGCCGCGAGCACGACGTGAGGGTGAAGGAATACCGCCAGCGTGGCCGTGGCGTCGAATTCGATGGCGCGACCGCCGGGGAGCGGCACGGGAGCGGCGGGCTGGTCGGTGAAGGCCACCCGGGGGCCGTGCGGAAAGACCCAGGGCGCGGGGGGGTCGGCGCCGTCCACGAACTCGGTGAGTCGCCCGGTGTGGGTGTGGTCGTGCAGCCGCGTGGTCGTCTGGAGCCACCGAAGCCCGGGGCCAGGGCCGAGGTTCCGTTCGATTCGCACGTCCATGCCGTGTGTGAACACCGGTGGTCCGGTGGCCCCGGTCCTTCGGGGCCGCAATCCGTCCACGAGGTCCACCTCCGTGAGGTATCGGGTCACGGTCAGGTTGACGTCGATGGGAACCATCAGAAACACCTGCCGTCGCCTCCCACGCCGCACGGGTAGGCTCTGACTGGGCGAGAGGATTCCGCGCACCGACGCCTGTATCTGACGGTTCTGTCGGTGCGCCAGGGCGGCCGCCTGGGCCTGCCCATCGAGGCCCCACCGGGCGAATACCGTTCGAAACGGCACGCCGGGGCGCAGGGGCACGGGAAGGAAGAACATGAGACCGATGGGCGTGGGGATCGATGCCGGGGGCCTATGTGACAACATGGGGTCGGGGCCCCGCGCGATCCAAGCAAAACGCGCGTCGTCTGTTGGGGGGGGGTAGTCACTTGACTAATGGTCAAACGACTATGTATAGTCGACGTATGGAGCCTACCGACTTTCTTCCGCTCAGCCCCCGTGACTTTCTGGTCCTGCTCGTTCTGGTCGACGGACCTCTTCACGGGTGGGGGATTCTCAAGGCCGTCGAAGAACGGGTCGGGGACGGCGTGTCGATGGACCCGGCCAATCTCTACCGCTCCATGCGGCGCCTGAAGCGCGACGGAATCGTGGCGGAGGTACGGCAGGGTGGAGCCGATACGCCGGCCGATCAGCGCCGCAACTTCGATCTGACCGAACTCGGCCGAGCAGTCGTTCGGGCCGAGGCCGCGCGACTCGCCCATCTGACCGCAGTGGCGCAGGCCGCCAAGCTGCTCGGGTGATCGTCCGGGCCGCCGTTGCGGCGTTCGAGCTGATACTGATGCTGGCCCCGGCGGGGTTTCGCCGGGACGACGGCGGCGAGTCGGCGGCTTTGTTTCGGCGCTCGCTCGAGGAGCTTGGCGCCAAGGGTAGGAGTCGGCGCATCTGGCGAGGGCTCGGGGGTGCGGTGGAGGTGGTGGGAGCGGAGTGGCTCGACATGCTCAGACCGATGCGAACTCGACGACGGGAGGTGGGGATGCGTGGATCGTGGAAGGCGGCGGCACACCAGGCGGCACGGGCGGTGACCCGGTCTCCCGGGGTGGGCCTCGGAGTCGTGGCCCTGCTCGGACTCGGCATCGGCGCCACGTTGACCGTTCTGTCTGTGGTCGAGGGCGTCCTGCTGCGGCCGTTGCCGTATCCCGACGCCGACCGCCTCCTGCTCGTCGAACAGGGGGCCCACTCCTGGCCCGACTACCTCGACTGGCGCGACAACGTGCCGGTCCTGGATCGGGTCGTCGCCGGGTCGGGCTTCTCGCTGACACTCGCGGCCGACGTGCTTCAGGAGGTGGAGGGCGCACGGGTGAGCGCGGGGTTCTTCGAGCTCTTCGGCGCGCGAACCGCACTCGGACGGTTGCCGACCGACACCGAGCTCGAGAGGCGGGCGCCGGTGGCCGTGTTGTCGTATGCGGCGTGGGAGCGACGCTGGGGGAGCGACCCCGACATCGTCGGTCGCACGCTGACCCTCAATGGGGTCGCGACCGAAGTCGTGGGTGTGCTGTCGGACGACTTCATCGCGCCGCGTCCCATGACAGGGGCCGCCGACGTATTCCTGGCGCTCGATCCCGACATGTCGCTGGGCGTGGGCGATCGCAGCTGGACCGTCGTGGCGCGGCTGCGGGGCGGCGGCACCCTCGACGAGGCTCGGGCTGCGCTTCTCGAGCGAGCCGAGGGCCGCGCGGTCGTCGAACCGCGTATCTATCTCGACGAGGCCGGTAACCTGCGGCGCACCTTTCCGCCGGTGCCGCTCCGTGAGGCGATCGCTGGAGATGCTCGAACGCCGCTGATGATCCTGCTCGCGGGTGCGGTACTGCTGCTGCTGGTGGCGGTCTGCAACGCGGCGGCCTTGCTGGTGGCCCGCTCGGCCGCCCGCCGCGGAGAGATCGCGATCCGACGGGCCCTGGGGGCGGGCTCGGCCCTCAACGTGCAGCTCGTTCTGGAAGCGGTGCTTCTCAGCTTCGCCGGGGGCCTCGTCGGGGTCGTCGTCGCGCTGGGTGGGCTCGAGTCGATTCAGGCCCTGGATCCGGGTGACGTACCCCGGGTCGAGACGCTGACGATCGATGGACGGGTGGCACTCTGGGCGGGGGCTCTTGCGCTGCTCGCCGGCGTGATGGCGGGGTGGGTGCCGGCTCTGCGGTCGAGCCGGGTCGGTCCGGCCCAGATGCTACGCCGATCGGATTCGGGTACTCGGGGGCGCACGACGGGTGTGGCGGGACGAGGCCTCGTCGTGGTCGAGGCGGCACTCGCCTCGCTTCTGCTGGCGGGGTCGATGACGGTCGTGCACGGCCTCCGGGGACTGCTCGAGACGGATCCGGGCTTCGATCCGAGCGACGCCTGGACCGTCTCGATCAACGTCGGCCGTGAGGCTGCCGAGGCCGATCGGGTGCTCGCCGCGCGGCAGATCCGAGAGCGCCTCACGCGACTCGCCGGCGCGCAGGCCGTGGGGGCCGGCGTGACCTTGCCCTACGAGATTCACTCGGGCCGGCGCTGCTGTTGGTGGGGTTCGCTCGCGTATGGCGAGGTGGAGATTGCCGACCTCTGGGTGCATCCGGTCACGCCGGGGTACTTCGAGGCCGTCGGCATCGACATGGTTGCGGGTCGTGGCTTCAACCCCGACGACTCGAGCGATGGGGTCACGCCCGTGGTGCTCAACGGAGTTGCGACCCGGGCGCTCTTCGGTGAAGGCACGGCCGTGGGTCAGCAGATCCGATTCGATGAACGAGAGTTGATCGTGGCCGGTGTGGTCGGCGACGTGCAGCATTGGGGTGCCGATCAGCCCGTCGAGCCGGAGGTGTACGTTCCCTATGACGCCATGGGCGCGTGGGCATCGAGCCTGCGTTTCGTGGTGCGGGGCCAAGTGGCGCCTCAGCGGTCGGAGATCGTGGGTGCCGTCGCCGAGGTGGCGCCGAGCGCGATCGTATCGGAGATGCAGGCGTTCGACGCCCTGATGTCGGATTCGCTGGCGCGGCAACGCTTCTACTCGCTCGTCCTGACCACCTTTGCCGGCGTCGCCCTTGCGCTCGCCATGGCGGGGTTGGCGGGCACCTTGCTCTACGACGCCCGCCAGCGCCGGCACGAACTGGGTGTGCGTATGGCGCTCGGTGCTCCGTCGGGCCGGATGGCCCGAGCCGTTCTGATGCGCGGCCTCGCGACGGTCGGGGTTGGGGCCGTGCTCGGGCTCGCGGCGTACTGGCCACTGCGACGGTTTGCCGGCAGTGTCGTGCCGGGGGTCGAGACGGTGGCGCCCGGAGCACTCGTCTGGTTCACCGTACTTCTGTCGGCAGCTGTGGTGATCGCCTCGTGGGCACCGGCGCGGCTCGTCGCCGCGACCGATCCCGCGCGGGCGTTGCGTCCGGACTGACGCACCCACGAGGTCGAACGGTCCGGGCCCGTCGGACCGTATCCCTCAGTAGACCGCCCGTCGGATCCAGATGTCGGCGTCGGCCCACGACGCGTCGAAGTCCACCCGTACCATCTCGGCCTCGCCGTTTCGGTTCTGGTCTCGGAGCGCCCGCTCCAGGCCGAACAGACTCCACCCGTTGTGTGGGTGGTCCTCCAGCGCCTTTCGGAAGACCTCTTCCGCAGCGGCGGGCTCGCCCATCTCGAGGAGGAGATCGCCCAACCAGTGGCGGGCGGAGAAGTTCAGCGGCTCGGGCTCGTCGTAGCGGAGACCGTCCTCCACTTCCACCGCGGCTTCGAGCAGGCGTCGGGCGCCCCCGTGATCCTCACGGGCCCGCAGGATCTCGGCCTCCAGGATCCCCCCGGTGACACCCAGAAGCTGGGTCGTCGTGTGCCCCCGGAACTGCGCGTCCGGCGACTCGGCCGCGATGGCGCGGAGCCGCTGCAGGTAGTCCTGAGCGGCCTCCGGATGGTCCATGCGCAGGTGTGCGTAGCCCTGGCCGAACGCCCAGAGTCCATGGAAGACCGCGTTCTCCTTCGCCGGTGCGGCCACCTCCAGGATCTCATCGAAGCGCCCGAAGCGGAGGAGCGTCAGGACGTGGTAGAACTGCCCCCCGTCGACGAGCTTGGCATAGTCCTTTCCTGCCTGGACGGCCACCGCACCCTGGCCGTCCATCGAGGCGGCGAAGAGAAGCATGTGGAGGTTGTGTGAGGGGTAGATGGCGAAGCCCTCGCCGATCTCCGCCTTCTGGTCGGAGTGCCACGCCTGCTGGTTCGCCCGAACCGCATCGCTCCACCGCCCCACGCGGTTGTAGGTGTGCGAGGGCATGTGGTTGATGTGGCTGGCTCCGGGGATGCTGCTGCCCAGGAGATCGGCACACGGTTGCGCCATGTAGGCATTGGGGGTCGACTCGGTGGCGTGGATGTACAGGTGGCACGCGCCAGGGTGCGACAGGTCCCTCGCCAGGACCTCTTCGAGTGTTCGGTGGATGTGTTGCACCGAGGGTTTGTCGAGCGGCCATGTGCCCCGACGGGGCTCCAGAAGCATGAGCGCCTCTCCATAGAGCGTCCCCACCTCGAGGTCTTCGGGGAACCGCTGGTACACGGTGGCCATGGCGTCCGCGTAGGCTTGATCCCGTTCCCGACGGCCCGCCATCGCCGCCGCCTCCGTGGCGGCGTATCGGACCTGCATCGCTTCGATGAGGGCAGCCTCCACCGGGGTGACGGCACCCGGCGCCTCCGCCAGCCGAAGCGCCCGAACCGCCGCTTCGTGGGCCGCGGGCTCCTCCGAAGCGCGCATGGGGCCGTTGAGATACGGGCCCCAGCCCCACGCCTCTCCCCACGCGCACATCGCGCAGGCGGGATCCTCTCGCGACGCCTCCTGAAACGAGCGACGGCCCTCGACTTTGGCGAAGGCGTACATGAGCTGCAGGCCCTGCTTGAAGTATGCCTGAGCCTCGGGATCGCTGGTGAGGATCGTGCGTGTCAGGTCGCCGAGTCCGGCCGTGTAGAGAGGAAGGCGTTCGTCGTCCTGGGCGCGGACACCCGGGGGTGCGATCAGCCCGAGGAGGAAGAGCAGGAGCGAGGCGCGGAGAAGTCGGCTCATGGTCACGGCGACGCGAGGTTCAGGTCATAAGGGAGGCGCGCGGACAACCTTCCCCGCCCCGAGGCGCCTGGGCAAGACTGCGCGTCCGGGGTGGTGGGCCGCCGCAGGGCGCTGCCTCGGGCGTGCTGGTCGAAACTGCGCCGCCCGAGCGGGCTGGCGGGAGACGGGCCACGGGTGGTACCATCGCGCTCCACCGGCACGGTTCCTCAGGTGACGGGAGTAGGCCGATGCACTGGACGAGCCAGGTCTCCGCTCTGATCCTCGCGACTGCTGACGCGGGGTGAAGCCCCCGATCTGTGCCGTGTGTGGGCGCAGGGGCGCCGAGGGTGCCGGCCTCGTGTCGTTTGCCGACGCCGAGGCGCTCCCCGAGGGGACGGTCGGGCACCCGCGCGGACAGGCATGGTTCTGCGGTCGCCACCTCCGTCGCGCGCAGCGGCGTTCTTCAACCCAGGATTCGGTAACATGCGATCGATTTTCGGACTCGGCGGCGCCGGGCACTTCTGCCTCGCGATCGGCGCGGTCGTCCTCTTCGGTGGCGGCGCCTCAGGAGTGGCTGCCCAGAACACACTCGTCGTTGAAGGGCAGCCGCGCTACGAACCCACGGGCTACCCCGATCGTATCGTACTCACCTTTTCCGGGAGCCCGGATCGGAGTCTCGCCGTGACGTGGCGCACCGATACGACTTCGGTTGCGGCGGTTGCGGAGATCGCCGTGGCGGGTCCGGGGTCGTGGCTCCATACCGCCGCCGAGACGGTCACGGGGCGCACGACGACGTTCGAGGCCGAGAACGGTGTCGCCAACCACCATTCGGTGGTGTTCTCCGACCTGCGACCCGGCACCCTCTACGCGTACCGGGTGGGTGGGACGGACACCTGGAGCGAGTGGTTCCAGTTCCGCACCGCGCAGACCGGCTTCGCGCCGTTCGCCTTCCTCTATTTCGGCGACGCCCAGAACGCCGTGAAGTCGCACTTCTCGCGCACCATCCGGCAGGCGGCGTTGGATCTTCCCGAGGCGCGCACCATGGTGTTCGCCGGCGATCTGGTGAATCTTCGCGACGGCAATCACGACGACGAGTGGGGCGAGTGGTTCGATGCAGGTGGTTGGCTGCACGGAATGATCCCGAGCATCGTCGCGGCGGGGAACCACGAGTACGTCACCTACTCCGAGCCCACGGGGAGCGTACAGCGCTTGTCGCCCCATTGGCCCGTCCAGTTCACCCTACCGGAAGACGGCCCGGCGGGGCTGCGCGAGGCCGTCTACAGCGTCGACTTCCAGGGTGTGCGCTTCATCCAGCTCAACTCTGCGGCGGCCCTGTACGACGACACCGGGGAAACCGCGCAGCAGCAGGCGGCCTGGCTCGAACAACGTCTGAGCGACAATCCCAATCGCTGGACGGTGGTGACCTTCCATCATCCCGTGGTTTCCGTCGCTCGAGGGCGAGACAACCCGCAAATCCAGGAGGCGTGGCAGCCCCTTCTCGAGCGATATGGCGTCGACCTCGTCTTGCAGGGCCACGATCATGCGTATGGCCGCGGGGCGAACCTGGGCAACGGCACCGCGGCGTGGACGGAGGGCACGGGCACGATGTACGTCGTCTCGGTGTCCGGGCCCAAGATGTACCTGGCCTCCGACGAAGCGAAGACGGTGTTCGACAGGGTCGCCGAAGACACGCAGCTCTACCAGATCGTGCGCGTGGAGTGGGACCGTCTCGTGTACGAAGCTCGCACTGCGACGGGTGAGCTCTACGATGCGTTCACGCTGCACAAGGCCGAGGATGGCGCGAAGCGTCTCGAAGACCTTCGACCCGCGTCTTCGGAGCGCTTCTGCGAGCATGGTGACTCCACCCTTCTCGCCCGCGGGCGGTGCAGCAACGGAACGGAGGGGGGGCGAACCACCCGGCGCGGTGGGGGGTGACATGGCTGATAGCCTGAAGACAGTGCGTTGACGAACGGCCCCTTGATCGAAAGGTCTGTGTATTGGTTATTAGCCAGGGGGCGAGTCACCTGGGCTCTTCCCGTGATGGATGACCAATGCAGAGGATATGCGTTATGGAGCGGAAAGAGCTCGAAGATGCGATCGTCGAGGTGGTGCGGCCGCTTGTCCAGCAGTTTCGCGATACCCCGGGCGAGGCCCACGCCAAGCACGCGGCCGCTGTAGCGGCGCTCGAAGACTCCATCGAGGCCGCCGACAATCCGGTCGTCAAGAAGGCGTTGAACGACGGTCTTCGGAAACTCGAGAAGGAGGGGCCGGGGAAGGAGGACCGCGGCTCCGAAGAGCAGAAGGCATGGAACGCCGCCGCGCGACGCCTCGGCGTGACGACCCGGGCGACCAGGGCGAGACGTGCCGCGGGATCGCGGCTGCGACGTTCGGCCGATGCGGTCGAGAAGGCGGCGGAGCAGGTGAAGGACACCCTCGAGGACGCCGTGTACTACACGCGCTCGGAGATCGCCGAGAAGACCGATATGGCCGAGGATCTGCTGCGTTCGGCCCTCGCCCGCCTCAAGAGGGAAGGGGAGATCGAGTCGAACGGGGAGCGCGGCGTGCGGGGGGCGTACCGGAAGGTGAAGGACTCCTAGTGTAGTGTCGCCAAAGTCTGGTGACCGCCGAGGGTGCGGAGGCGCCGCGGGGGCGAGGCGGAACGACGCGGCGTAGCGATAGCTACGGCAAGGA
>JANQNV010000308.1 GCA_028279425.1 Longimicrobiales bacterium
CCAAAGTCCTGATGCCGTTCGTGCGCGGGGGCATCCACGGGGTGCGTCGTTGGAACTCCTTGCCGTAGCTATCGCTACGCCGCGTCGTTCCGCCTCGCCCCCGCGGCGCCTCCGCACCCTGGGCGGTCACCAGACTTTGGCGACACTACACTAGCCCTCGCCCCACTCCAGCTGCATCCACAGGCCGTCCCGTCCCGGCCACCCCTCGGATGGATGCCGATGCTCCCGGCGCGTGAAGCCCGTGACTTTCGCTTCGCGGCCGTCGACGAGCACGACGTCGTCGACCTTCACGTCGAGCCGGGGGTCGCGAAGCTCGAGAAAGCCGTTCTGGACCAGCGTTCCTGCGACCACGCGTCCGTTCGGGAGATCTACCGAGACGATGCGGTAGTCGCGCCGGACGACGGGCACGTCGACCTCGGGCACGACCGATTGGTCCGTCCCCCGACCCGGGGCCGGTTTCGACCGCAGGGGGTCGGCTGCGGTTCGCGTCGTGTCGCGCCGATCGGATTTGGTCGGACCACGATCACCGCCTGGGTGCGCCTTCATGGGACACCTCCTGACTGGGGGGACGTCCCGAAAGATGCCGAGCCCCGACCCTTCGACCTAGACCATGGATTCGAAGGTTTGCCAAGGTTCTGGCTATGGTGTTCCGCCGCCCGCCACCCTTCCATCGGCCGTCGAGGTGAAATAGATTGCAAGGCTATCGATTTATCCCGCTCCACCCGCCGGACGGCACCGCATGCCGACGGCCGAGAGGTGGGGCCCGTGCAACTCGTAACGGCCCGAGGGAGACAATGCGGCTCTACGAAATGGTGTACATCTTCGACGCGACTCTCGATGAAGAGGGCGTCGATCAGAAGTTGGAGAAATTCCACTCCGTCTTGACCGAGGGCGGGGCCACCGTCCACGAGGTGGACCACTGGGGCGCGCGCCAGCTCGCCTACCCGATCGCAAAGCACAAGAGCGGGTACTACGTGGTCGCGCACCTCGACTCGCCGGCCGAGGTGCTTCCCGAGTTCGAGCGTATCGTCAAGCTCGATGAAGGGTGCCTGCGCTACCTCGTCGTGCTCAACGAGGGCGAGCCGACCACCGGTTTGTCGCTCGTCTCCGAGGCGCCGCCGCGCGAGGGCGAAGAGGCCGAAGACGAAGAGGAAGAAGAAGAGGAGGAGGACTCTGATCGTCCCCCGGAGTTTCAGGGGGGGCGAGGTCGTCGGCGCCGGCATGAGGGCCCGGCTATCACGCTGCTGAACTACAAGGACGTCGCGACGCTGTCGCGCTTTCTTACCGAGGGTGGGAAGATCCTGCCGAAGCGCACGACGAAGGTGTCGTCGCGTTTCCAGCGGCAGCTGGGCACCGCCGTGAAGCGGGCCCGCTACCTCGCGTTGATTCCGTACATGCGCGATCACGAGGCCTGACGACGGTGGAGCCGACCCCTCCATCGGGCCCCGCGAGGGGTCGGGACCCGAGCGAGTGGAAGCGGGCGGCTGCGCTCTTCGCGCTGCTGCTCGCGTTTTCGACCATCTCGCCGATGGTGCTGGTCGGCCTGCCCTTCGTCCTGCTCGTTCTCGTGTTGCCGATTCGGCGCCTGGGCGCGCTCGGCCTCGCCGCGGTGGTGCTCATCCTCACCATCGGAGGCAGTCCGCCGTCCGGCCTCTGGTACGCGGAGCGCGGGTGGGCTTTGCTGGTTGGTGGATGGTTCGTTGCCGTCACGCTGCGCTGGCCCGATACACGGTTCGCGACGCGGGCGCTGGGTTCGGCGCTGGGCGCATTGGCGACGGCCGTCCTGTTCTTCTCGGCGCGGCCGATGGCGTGGGCGGTGCTCGACTGGCGCTTCGGCGAGCGGATTCGGGCCGGCGTGGGGACGGCGCTGGTCGCGATCGAGACGCTGCAGGGCGAGGGTGGGGTTTCGTCGGCCCTTCGGGAGGCCGTCTACACCACGGCCGAGACACAGTCGGTCTTGTTGCCTGCGCTGGTGGGGCTGTCTTCGATGGCGGCACTCGGCGTGGGCTGGTGGTTGTACGTGCGTGTGGCTCAGGGGCGCCAGGGGGCGCTCGGGCCGCTGAAGGATTTCCGCTTCAACGACCACCTCGTGTGGCTGTTCGTAGCGGGACTGCTGGCGCTGATCGTCGGCACGGAAGACCTGTGGACACGGGCTGGATCGAATGCGGTCCTGTTCATGGGAGCGCTGTACGCCCTGCGGGGTGCGGCCGTCGTGCTGTTCATCAACGGCGGGATTTCGGCTCTCGGAGTCGTGGCGGTGACGCTGGGCATGATTTTTCTTGCGCCGGCGCTTCTCCTGGGAGCGTTGGTCATTGGACTTGGGGACACCTGGCTCGACCTGAGGACGCGCGCGGCGCGGTCCTCGGATACGAGTCGTTGAACGTGAGGAGACACCGATGAAGGTCATTCTGAAGGCAGACGTACCGCACCTCGGCGAGTCGGGCGAGGTGGTCGACGTGAAGCCGGGCTACGCGCGCAACTACCTCCTGCCCCAGGGCTTCGCCTACGAGGCGAGCCCCGCGAACCTGATCCGGATCGAAGAGGAGCAGAAGCAGGCCGAAGAGCGCGCCAAGCGCGACTACCTCGAGGCCCGTCGGCGCGCGTCGCAGATCGACGCGGTGCGCCTGACGTTCCGCGCCCTCGCGGGTGAGGGCGACGACGCCAAGCTCTTCGGGTCGGTGACGAGTGGCGACATCGCCGAGCGTCTCGTGGCCGAAGGCGGTCTGGACTTCGAGTTCGACAAGCGTTGGATCCAGCTCGACGAGCCGCTCAAGAGCCTCGGTGAGTTCAAGGTCCCGGTCCGGCTCCATACCGATGTGACCGTCGAACTGGCCGTCGAAGTGGCTCGGGAAGAGGCGTGACCGACGACGCGCCTCCTGAGGTCGTACGCCGCGTCGGTGAACTCGCCCTGGAGCGAAAGGCGCTCGATGTCGTGGCCCTCGACCTCCGCGGGATCAGCAGTGCGACCGACTTCTTCGTCCTCGCGAGCGGCGCCTCCGACGTGCAGGTGAAGGCGGTCGCCAACCACATCGTCGACGAATTGAAGAAGGAAGGGCAGCGGCCCGCGCACGTCGAGGGCCTCGAGGGCGGCCGCTGGGTGTTGCTCGATTACATCGACGTGGTGGTGCACGTCTTCCATCCGGAGGCGCGTGACTTCTACCAGCTCGAGTCGCTCTGGGGAGACGCGCCGCGCGAGGTCTTCGCAGACGACGGGCCCGTCGGATCAGTGGGATCTCCGGCGGACTCTCCAGCCCCGTGAGGCGGTCGCGCAACGCAGTCCTCGCGGTTACCTTGCCGCCGACGGTCGCGGGGCCCGTTCACGGGTCCGCGCAGCACTCCATCGCACCCCTCGTCCATGACGCCTGACGCTCCCTGGAAGCCGTTCTCCGGAGGTGATTCCGGGGCGCCGGAGGAACTCCAGGATGCGGGCGTGGTCGCCCTGGTGCCGGGAACCGACCAAGGCTGGTCGTCGTGGGCCGCCGTCGAGCTCGCGCGAAGCGTGGCTCGCAGTGGCCGCCGCGTGTTCCTGTGCGACCTCGGTTTCGAGGATCCGAGCGTGCATCGCGAGGTCGCCGCTCCGGTCGGCGAGGGTGTCTCGGACTTCGTTCTCTATGGGGCGAGTCCGGCCCATGTGGCCCGCGAAGTCGAAGATCGTCTGCTGTTCGTCTCCACCGGCACGCCGGTCGCGAGCGGCGAAGGGGTCTACCGTAGCGATCGTTGGGACGGATTCCTCGAGGCGATGAACCATGCCGGCGCCTGCCTCATGATGCTGCTTCCGCACGATGCGGAAGGGGCGGAGCGGATGCTGGCCCGGGCCGGGTCGGTCGTCGCGCTGGGTCGCCTGGCCGAGGGGTCGAGTCTCGGCGATGCCGCCGCCCACCTGGTACTCGCGCTCGAACCGGCTCCCGAACCGGCCGACGCCGCGCCACCGGCCGCGCCGAACGGGGTCGAGCCTGCGGCGGCGCATCCTCGGGAGGCCGAGCCCGTGACCGAGTCGGCCGAGTGGGTGCTCGACCCCGCAGCGGTGGGTCCAGACCCGGACGACGAGCCCGTCATCACGCACGAGCGGGCGGCGGCCATGAATCGCGCCTCCCGGCTGTCGACCCCGAAGAAGAGCCGCACGGGGCTCTGGTTCGCCTTGTTGTTCGTGCTGATCGTCGCGCTTGTCGCGGCGGGGTGGTTCGGCCTCATCGATGTACCGGGGATCACGTCACGTCGCTCGGCGCTTTCGGGCGGAGCGCCCGCGGGGACCCGCGAGGCCGCGGCGCAACCGGCTCCCGCGTCCAGCAGCGGGGCACCCGCCGTGTCCGACGAGTCGGCATCGGTCGAGGACGCAGACGGAGCCCCGGACGCTGCAGAACCGGGATCTTCGAGCCCTGGTTCGGCGGGCACACTGGTGACCGATCGCTCGCCCCTGCAGGCGTGGGGGCTCCGACTCGGCGCGTTCCGGAACCGCTCCGTCGCGAGACAGCAGGCCGATCTGATGGCGAGCCGCGCCGGCGGGCACCTGTT
>JANQNV010000309.1 GCA_028279425.1 Longimicrobiales bacterium
CGCGTCGTTCCGCCTCGCCCCCGCGGCGCCTCCGCACCCTCGGCGGTCACCAGACTTTGGCGACACTACACTAGTGTCCCGTTTGAGAAGTCCGGTGCATACCGAGAGGGGGTGTGGGCTTGGGTGGCGAGGCGGAGCGACGCGGCGTAGCCAAAGCTACGGCAAGGAGTTCCAACGACCTCCACACAAGATGCACACCTCCTCGAATACCATCGGGAAATTTCTAACGGGACACTAGCGAACCACGGCCGAATCGGCGCGGGCGGGCGGCGGGCGTTGCGACACGGGAACCACTTCGCCCCCGACCCGGATCCGCGGCTCCTCCAACCACCCTCGGGCCGGAGCCAGCGCTTCCAAGGTGTATTGGCTTCCCGAGTTCCACAGCACCCAGCCCGACAGCCCCGCATCGTACGTGGCCTGGATCTGTGCGCGCACTTCCGGGGGACCGTAGATCGCCGCGCCCACGCCT
Organism: Longimicrobiales bacterium; assembly: GCA_028279425.1. Taxonomy (GTDB): domain Bacteria; phylum Gemmatimonadota; class Gemmatimonadetes; order Longimicrobiales; family Gaopeijiaceae; genus Gaopeijia. The sequence goes on from JANQNV010000309.1 coordinate 470, forward strand.
CGCGTGAAGTCCTGCAGCCAGGGCTCGACCTCACCCGCACCTGCGATGTCGAGGTTGCGACGGACGGCGAACTCCAGCGCGGTGCGGACGATTTCGTAGGGGTGCCGATCCGGTTCAGCGATCCCGTGACTGCCCGGATGAAAGTGGCTCGGATAGACCATCGGCAGCGCCACATCGACGTGGTCGATGAACGCGTCCCACACCTGACCTACCCCGACGTCGCGTCGTGCGGAGGTGGTGACACCGAACACGTCTGCGGCCATGCGCGTCCCGGTCGCGGCCAGTTCGGCCCGCGCCTCCCGGAGAAAGGTCTCGACGGCGTCGACGCGGCGACCGGTGGCGCCGGGGAAGCGGGCGGAGGCCCGCACCGCTTCGGGGGCGTCCGGGAACCGGATGTAGTCCCACTGGACCTCGGGGAATCCTAGAGCCGCGACCTCCAGGGCGAGCGACACGTGATACTCCCTGACCCCGGGCGTCCAGAGGTTCAGCCAGCGCTCCCCCTTGGCGTCGACCCAGGTTCCGCCTGCCTCGTCGCGGACCGCCCACTCCGGGCGCGCCTCCGCAAGGACGGGATCCTTGGCGACGACGATCCGTGCGATGGGGTAGATGCCGTGCGCGGACATCCGTGACAGGAGTCCCGGAAGGTCGCGAATGCGGATCTGGCCCGTGGCCCCGGACGCCACCACCTCGCGCACCTGCGATGCGTGGCTGACGTAGCCCGACGCATCCTTGACGTCGATGACGAAGGTGTTGATCTCGGTCGAGTCCGCGATCGCGAAGAGCGAATCGATCCGGGCCTTCGAGCCCGCCGCCCATGCGTTGACGTAGAGACCTCGAATCGAGTCCGGGCGCTCGAAGTTCACCGAGCGCGCAACCGGGGCGTCGAACAGCGGGGCGTCGGGCGGCGCGTGAACGGCCGCGGGCGTGTGGGACGACGCGCCGAGGCCGGTAGCGACGACGAGGAGAACCGCCGGCCAGAACCGAGCGGTCGCCGTTCGCCTCAGTATCGTGTCAGGCTGGGGTCGACGTCTTCCTGCCACCCCAGAACGCCGCCGCGCAGATTCAGAACCCGCTCGAATCCCTGCGACTGCATGAGCTGGACGACCGAGCCACTCCGACCGCCCGAACGGCAGTAGACGACGATCTCCCGGTCGCGATCGAGGTCATCGAGTTGCGCGGCGACGTTCGCAAGCGGGATGTGGAGCTGGCCCACATCCGGAAGGTCGGCGATGTCTCGCTCGAAGGCCTCCCGCACGTCGATGAGCAGGGGAACGGCCCCCTGGTCCATCCGGGATTTCAGTTCGGTCGGCTCGATCTCGGGTATGCCGGCGGTCATGGGGCGACTCCACTGCGCAGTTCAGGACTCGATGGGCAGCGCAGGCTCGCAGGCGGAGCCGCGGTCGTCAAGTCGTTGGGAGCGATGGCGTCGGCTGCCGTGGTGCCCCTACCTTCAGAAGAGACTCACTCCCCCCTCCACGACCGACCCATGCGCCGTTCGTCCCTTCTTCTCTCCGCAGTTCTACTCGCCGTTCCGGTCGGCCCTCTGGCCGCCCAGAACTACTTCGACGACGTCCGCCCCGTCCTGACGCAGAATTGTGTGCGATGCCACAACGCCGAGGGTGTCGCGTGGTCGATGGAGGATGCCGAGGAGACGTACGAGCGTCGACGCATGATCGCCCGGCTGATCCTCGATCGACGGATGCCTCCGTGGCTGGCCGAACCGGGACACCAGGACTACGTCGGCGACCTCTCTCTCGACGACGAGACGCTCGCCGTGGTGCGGAGTTGGGCCGAGGCGGGATACCCGAAAGGCTCGTCCCGGCCCGACGTGGTCGCCGACGCCGGGTCTGCGCACGGGCCGTTCCACCCCGAGATCTCGCTCGACGTCCTTCCCGAGGAAGGCTACCTGCCGAATCAGCGAGCCTCCGACGACTATCGCTGCTTTCTGGTCGACTGGAGCGGCGAGACGTCGTACGTCACCGGCTTCCGGGCGTCACCCGGGAACCGTAACGTGGCCCACCACGTGGTGGTCTACGCGGTCGACCCCGCGATGATGGAGCGGTACCGGGAGTTGGACGCCGAGGAGGAGGGCGCGGGCTATCAGTGCTTCGGAGGAGCCCTCCCGGACCGACTCGGTACACGGGCCGCGCGCGCCGCCTACGAGCAGAAGTACCCGAACGGCCTGCGCGAGCTCTCGAGCTCCAACCACTGGCTCGCCCACTGGGCCCCGGGTATGGATGGGCACGTCTTCCCCGAGGGCACCGGTATTCGGTTGGAGGAGGGCGCGGGGCTGGTCGTGCAGATGCACTACTACTCCTCGACGGCCCCCGGGGAATCCGACGTGGGGACCACCCTCGACTTCATGGTCGAGTCGAGCGTCGAACGGCCCGCGTTCCATCTCGCCCAGACCCGCAACGATTGGCTCGTCTCCGAACGGTCGGGCACCATGGTGATTCCCGCGGGAACGCAGCGCAGCTTCGAGATCGGCGACGACCTGGGCGACCTGCTCGGCTACTTCTCCTACCTGTCGCAGATTCCGCAGGATCAGATCGAGGCGCTCGAACTCCACTCCGCCAACCTGCACATGCACTCGTTCGGCCACTCGGGCGAAATCACCCTCCGACGCGATACGGGTGAGGTCGAGACGCTCCTCTCGATCCCGCGATGGGACCTCGCATGGCAGCGGGACTTCTCGTTCGCGGAGCCCAAGGTGCTGCCGCGGGAGTCGCTCGACGACACCCACCTCGCCGTCCGGTGCACGTTCGAGAATCCCACCGACGACACGGTCTACGGAGGCTACGGTTCGGCCGAGGAGATGTGCTTCAACTTCTCCTACATCGCCGTGCGGCGCGCCCCCGCCACCGACGACCCAGCCGACCCGGCACGGCGCTGACGGGCCGAGACGTCGCGGAGCGGGTACTCTAGTGTAGTGTCGCCAAAGTCCTGATGCCGTTCGTGCGCGGGGGCATCCACGGGATGCGTCGTTGGAACTCCTTGCCGTAGCTATCGCTACGCCGCG
>JANQNV010000023.1 GCA_028279425.1 Longimicrobiales bacterium
CGGCCTCATGCAGGCCACCCGCAGCGTCCGATTCCTGGACGCCGGGCCTGTAACGTTTTCGTCCGCCACGAATGGAAAATCTTCACCCGCCGCTAACACGGTTCCGGGCAGGTGGGGCGATCGGGTAGGTTGTGAGGGCAGGGCGTCCACGGCCGCGCCATTCGCCGGGGTGGTGAAATCGGTAAACACAGGGGACTTAAAATCCCCCGGGAGCAATCCCTTCTGGGTTCGAGTCCCAGTCCCGGCACTCAGAGGAAGCCGCTACCCACGATGGGGTTACGCTGGCTGCACCCGGATGCGGACTTGATCAAGACCGAGATCGCGCCGTTCGATTGTGCCACGATTGTGCCACGGAGCCTGTGCAATGACCGACGAAGACGACGCCAAGGAGAGGCTGCCAGAGAGGTCCTGGAGGGACAACCGATGGGCGAGCCCGGCGCTTCGGCTCATCCCCTGGGTGGGGTCACTTGTCGATTTGCCGGACGACTGGAACAGGGTCCAGGGCAACATCCGTCTCTTCACGCACACGAACCACGAATTCGGTGGCGCCGCTCCAACTCCGGGGGACTGGACACTCCTTTCCTCCCAGAGTTTCGATGCCGATCCCCAGGGCTCACTCCTGCACGAGTGGCTTCACGTTTCGGGGATGTCCACAATACGAATGCTGAGACTATCGCTTTCACCAACAAGCTGAACACCTGTTCCGGCGCGTTCTGATGGTCTGGGCGCTCTGCGCACTTGGTGCTTGTGCGTTCTTCCAGGAGCCGGCCGAGGTCGAGATCCGCCTCTTCGCGTTGGCCGTGGAGGAGACGGTCCGAGACTCCGAGGCCTTGCACTTTATCGACCCGCGCATCGTCGACCTGACCGATGAGCGGGTGTTCCCTGACCTATCGTCGGAGGCGCTGGGGCTCAATAGCGACGAAGGGTCGGCGGCGCGCGCGCGGGAGTTGCAAGCCCTCAGAGTTGAGGTGGCCCCGGCCTTCCCGTTTCTCGACGGCTGCGATGGATTCTTGTTTCCGCCACCTCGGGAGACAGACGGTTGCCCGTCGGAGACTCGGTCGTACTCGATCTTTTCTCGGGCGACCGCAGATCGGGACGTTGGCAAGATACGCCGGTTCACGATCCAGTACCGTAGCGAGGGTCGTTCTGCCTCGCTGGCGGAGTTTACCTTCGCGCGTGGCCCCGAGGGCTGGATCGTCACCGCGGTGACGACTCTCGTCGTTTGGGATTGATCAAGCTGGGCCCGCTACGCTCTCACCGTCACCTCGCTGACCGTGTCCGCGTGGAACGGTATCGGCCCGAGGTGGTCGCCGGTCAGGTGGAACTCGCGCCTCTCTGGACGAGCTCGAGCACGGCCTCACGAGCCGCCTCCTCGAGCTTCTCGAACCCGTAGGAGATGTGCGTCTTCCCGTCGTCGTTCGGGTAGCTGCACCAGATCGTCAGGGTCGGCATGGGGGCAAGATGCGGGCCGGCCACGGGCGAAGCGATGGGACGAAGACACGGCCGGCGGAGTCCTGAAATCTCCCAGAGCTCCGAACTGCCTTCGCGAAGTCCGAAAAGGTGGTGCCGAGCGAGCTGCCGAATCTCTCGTTGCAACGCTTTCACAAAACGCGCAGGGACACACCGTCGCCCCCCGCGAAACGCCGTACTCCGCCGCCCGCGCGAACTTCATGTACCGGCCGGTGAAGCTTCCCTCGTTCCCAGCGAAAGAGTTAGCGGCGCAGGGGTAGAGGCTGGTAAAGCGGTCTCTCGGACTTAAAATCCCCCGGGAGCAATCCCTTCTGGGTTCGAGTCCCAGTCCCGGCACTTCATCGAATTCGCGCGGAGCCGTTGTGTCGCGTAGGCTGTGCGTCGTCGTTCGGCCAGATGGCGCTGGGTCGCCCGGCCGGCGGGCGACGCGACATCGGGTCCAGCGAAGACATCACGAGCGAGGAAGGGGGGAGCCACATGGTGGAGACGGTGAGGCGATGGTGGACGCGCACCCTCGCGGTGGGGCTTCTCACGCTGGTCGCCGCCTGCGGCACCGAGCCGGTCGTCAACTGGGCCGGGATCGTGAGTGGCTCGGTGGTGGGAGACGTATCGACCGACATCCAGCTCTCGTCGTTGGGCTTCCTGTACCACTGCGCCACCGGCGCCGTCACGCGCGAGACCTTTTCGGCGCGCGTCCGGACCGACGGCACCTTTCGCGCCTTCGCCAGCGACAACAACACGGGTCCCGAACCCCGCTGCTTCGACCTTCTCGTCGAACGCAACGCCATCGTGATCGACACGCTCCCCGAACTCGGTCCGATCAATTTCTTCAGCGATGGCCCCACCGACTCCCTGTCGCTGGTGATCCGGGTGTTTCAGAACGATTCCGCCACCGTCGAGCAGTCGGTCACGTTGTCGCAGCGCGTCGGCGCGATCCGGTAGACGCGGTGGGGCGGGTGGCGCCGTAGGGCTGTTGCTCAGAGGCGGATCGGGCGCCCTTCCTCGAGTGCGTTCTGCCCGGTTGCGACGACGCGCATCGCCGCGAGCCCCTCTCGATGCGTGACGGCGAAGACCTCACGCGAGCGGCACCGTTCGATGAACTTGGCCACCTCGGCCCGGTAGGCGCCCCCGAAACGTTGTACGAAGACCGGCACATGCGGGTCGCACTCGGCCAGCGCGAAGCTCTCCTCGGCGATCGGGGCGTGACCGGGTCCATGGGCCTCGAGGCGAACGGTGTGCGGGTCCCCCTCGAAGTGTCCCACATGAATCCGCCCGCGGCGGCCGTAGAGCACACACTCGTTGCGATACCCGGCCACGTGATTCCGGCTGACCGTCAGCCGTGCGATGCACCCGCCCTCCAGCGTCATCTGCAGGAGGGCGTCGTCGTAGTCCTCTACGGCCACGTCGGGGATGAGCTGGTTGTGCAGGCGCGCGCCGAAGCCGGCTACCTCCGTCGGGCGACGCTCCGACAGCCAGAGAACCTCGTCGACGTTGTGGACCGCCATGTCGGTGAGGAGTCCTGCGCTGCAGTAGCCCGCGGGTGGTGGGGCGGGGTCCTCCAGCACCGAGACGATCTTGAAGAGTTCGCCGATCATACCGTCGCGAAGGAGGGCGCGAGCACGCAGCATGGCCGGATCGTACCGCCGCTGAAAGGCGAGCATGACCGCGCAGGCTCGGTCGGCATCGGCGTCGAGCCAGGCGCAGAGACGTTCGGCTTCGGAGAGGGTGTCGGCCAGAGGTTTCTCGAGGAGTACTCGGAGGCCGGCATCGACGAGTCGACGGGTGTGGGCCTCGTGGTCCTCCGTACGGGAGGCGACGATCACCGCATCGGCGATACCGGCTTCGATGAGAGCCTCGGGGGTAGGGAAGGCGCGAACGGGCTCCGACCGTCCCTCCGCGAGGCGGGTCGCAACGCGCGCCGCCGTGTCTCCGTGTGCGTCGACGACCGCGGCGAGGCGGCATCCGCCCGTGGTGGCTGCGATGTCCTGCACGTTGCGGGCGTGGTAGCTCCCGATGCGGGCGACGCCCACGACCGCGACCCGTAGTCGATCCTCCATCCGACCTCCCGAAGCCAACCCTGCCATCGATGTCGCGCCGACGAAGCGCCGGTGCCGGTGGGAGTCTGGTGGGGGAGCGGCCGGCGAGCCACCCCAGCCGAGTCCACGTGAGCGCCGGATTCTTCGCGGCCGAGGCGTTGTTGCACGGTCGCGCGGGTTCATGATACCATCGGGAACTTCGGCGAGTCGTGATGGTTCTGTTCACCGGATCGGCATCTCCCATCGACCTCATCATGCCCGAACTCGCGCTCGTCCAGGGGATTGGCTACCGGCTTCCGCCCGACTCGCGGCGGCAGGTCGAAGAACTCGTGCGTTGGTCCGGGATCGACGTGACCTTCGAAGACGATCCGGCCCGGTTTCCCCCGGAGTCACCGATCCCGGTGCTCTACTTCGTCACGACCCCCCCGAGAGGCACGAGCTACCGAATGCTGCTCGAACCGATCCTCGGGAATCGGGACAACGCCGTGGTGGTGCTCGTGACCCCCGACCGACTTGCTCGCACACGTCGCGAAACTCTGGCCCGCCTCGGAGTTGCGACGTTCTTGTGCGAAGGGGATTCGGGGCCGGCCGTGCGCGGCCTCCTTCGCCTGGCGGTCGTGCGGGTTCAACACGCGCGCCTCACCGCGGTGTAGCGCGCTCGCCGCCTCGTCCGTCCCGAGTCCCGCATGCGCGTCACCGTCTGCGAGTTACCCAACCGGCCCGACGACCTCGAGCGCGCATGGCACGCTCTGGTCGGTCATGCCCGATCCGAGCAGTCCGACTTCGTGTTGCTGCCCGAGATGCCCTTTGCCCCCTGGCTCGCATCGGCGCCGGAGGTGCAGCCGGACGCCTGGCTCGAGGCGGTCGCGACACATGACGGCTGGATGCCACGTCTCGAGGAGCTCGGGGCCGACGTCGTGGCCGGCACGCGACCAGTGATCGAAGACGGCGTCCGACTCAATCGCGCGTTCTTCCACCGGGCGGGGCAGGGCACCGAGGTCGGACACGCGAAGACCTTCCTTCCCGACGAAGCCGGCTTCCACGAGGCGCGATGGTATTCCCGTGGGGCCACGCGGTTTACCCCGGTCGGCGGTGTGGCCGCGCCGCTCGCCGGCTTCCTGATCTGTACCGAGCTGTGGTTCTTCGATCGCGCGAGGGAGTACATGCGTCAGGGTGTGGAGCTGTTGCTGAACCCGCGAGCCACCCTGATTGGCTCGATCGACAAATGGCTGGCCGGTGGCCGGGCCGCTGCCGCCGTGTCGGGCGCGTACTGCCTCTCGTCGAATTTCTCGGGTGCCGCGGAGGGGGGGCAGATGTGGGGAGGGCAGGGGTGGGTGATCGACCCCGAGGAGGCCGATGTGTTGGGCGTCACTTCACCCGAGCAACCGTTCCTGACCGTCGAGATCGATCTGGAGCGCGCGCGGCGGGCCAAGTCGACGTATCCGCGCTATGTGGACGACCGTCCGGTCGAGGGCTGAAGGGGCCGATCGGGGGCGGAGCGGCCGAGGGGCGCCGCCATAGTCAGGGGTCGGTGCCCGCGCGGATCCGTCCGACGTGCACGGTGGGCACGTCGAGGGCGTCGGTGCTGACCCACGCCACCAGGCCGCCGGCGATCCAGGGCGTCGTCCACTCGCGGTCGTAGTCGAAGCCCGTGAAGGAGGCGACGAGCCGTCCCGAGGCGTCGAAGCCCTCCCAGACCGTGCCGCCCTGCACGGCGCGCTCCATCCAGAGTTGCCCCGCCGGATCCACGACCAGCGCCTCGATGGCGGGTCGGCGCGCGGGCCGGTCGAGTTCACCGGGGGTGCACGACGCTCCCTCCTTGTCGGCGAGCCATTGCTCGAACCGCGCATGCACCGACACCCAGTCCGCCTCGGCCAGCGGGACGGGCGGCGTCTCCCGGTCAAGGATTCGCACGGTGTCGCCCTGGGGGGAGAGTGTGAGGACGCGGTACCGATCGGATGTGGCGAGGTGCGTCGCCCCACCGGGCGCGGGGTGGGAGAGCGAGCGCGGCGCCAGGGGATGATCGAACCAGGAGAACCCTCGGCCGAGGGTGCACACGACCCTGGCCGGGATCTCACCTTCGGGAGGAGGGAGGGTCGGTCGGGCCACGGCGGCTTCGCGTTGCCCCGCCTCGTAGGGCCACCAGACCGGGTGGGTGATGTCGTCCACCACGTCGTGGCCCCATTGGTACATCTCGCCGGGGCCGACCAGATACAGCCGCAGGGTCTTGGGTGAGGCGGACAGCGAGCCCATCGCCGGGTATTGCCCGCGCCACGTGTCGTCGGCCGCGATCAGGCCGACCCGCGCGTTGCCCACGTCGAGGACGGCGAGGTCGCCCCGATACGGCACGGCGGAGAACAGGCTCTCGAACTCGCCGGGCCCCTCGCCCTGGCGACCGATGATCCTGTGAAGGCGGCCCAGCGTATCGTGGACTGTCACCCGGTGCCGACGGAGGTCGGCGACGTACACGAGGCCCGCCGAATCGAGGCTGACCGACGACACGAAGGCAAAGGTCTCGTGGTCGGGCCCGCCCTCGCCCCCGAAACGCACGATTTCGCGCACGGCAAACGGGGCGAGTTCGCCCGAAACGAAGACGTGTTCGATCCCACCGAGGGTGTCGACTCGAGCGCGGATGGACGCCTCGCCGCCTGCCGAACGCTTTGCCCCCGGCCAGTCGTCCGCCGAACCACAGGCCGTCGCGAGCACGACGGCCAGAGCCACCCCGGTCGTTCGGGCCCTCCAGGCCGTGGGTCGCACGTCAGCGCCGCAGGCGGCTGACCCGGACGATCGGCACGTCGAGGTCGTCGAGCACGGAGTAGACGACCTGGTCGTCCACGACCTCCCACAACGTCGATCGCAGCGGTAGGACGAGCGTTCCGAGCGGGGCGTGATCGGGTCCGAAGACGACCCAGCGCTCCCCCTCCGCGCCCGGGCGAACGAACTGGCGGACCCACAGCTGCCCCTGGTCCGACACCACCATGCGATCGTAGGCGGGGACGCCGTCGAGTTTCGGCAGGCCCGCGTAGTAGCGGCGGAGCCGGGGGCGTCGGCTCGAGGCCGCATTCGCCACCGCGATGTCGATCAGCCGGTCGAGGAGTGCCTCGTCGTAGTCCAGGCTCGGGCCCGACCAGCGTACCGGGGGCAAGGGAGCACCCTCGAGGTCGTAGACTTCGATCTCGTAGTCCTCGGCCGACCCGACGTAGACCCGGCCCGGTCCGAGCGCGACGACGGTCGAGCGTCCGAAGGGGTGGGGCCCCGAGCCGGCCGGCGAACCATCCGGTCGCGTCGTCCCGATGCGCTCGCTCGAGAGGCGCTCCCCGAAGTCGCGGACCAGCGCGCCGTCGCGAAGCAGCATCACCGGGGCGGTCGCGCGATAGTAGCCCTTCTTCATCTGTGATCGGATGTCCCCCCAACCCGACCCGACGAAGTAACCGTTCGGGTGGCAGTCCTCCTGGTAGCTGGAGCCTCCGAGGGGGTCGAGTGCCTCCGTCCCGGACTCGAGGAACTCCAGGGCTTCGCTGTAGCGATGCACGTGGGCCACATCGCGCACGGTCAGAACGCCGGGGGCGCACCAGTCCATCTCGTAGATGTAGTCGAATTCCTCCGGCCCCTGGCCCGGTCTGCCGATGGTCCCGACGAAGCCGCCATCGGGTCCGAAATGCTTCAGGTCGAGGGCGATCCGGTCACCGACCACGATCCCTCCGTCGGGCAGGAGCCGGACGCCGGCGAGTTCGGCCAGCGCCTCGTCGGGCGGCGTGTCCGAGCCGAAGCCGCCTACCTCGAGGTGCGGCGGCGCAAGCGTGAGGGGCCGGTCGACCTGCGCGGCGGCCGACGTACCCCAGGCGAACACGGATACGCAGGCGTGCACCAGTACGCGCACGGTCCGATTCCATCCACCTCTCATCGTCCTCCGCTCCTGATCGCCTCGACCGGTGGGTCGCCGTACCGGGGCCCTGTCGTCGCCGGCGTAGTCACCGACGCTGGTCGTCGCGAGCGCTCGTCGACTGCGAACCCGGCCCTCACCGTCGCAAGCGCTCGTCGACTGCGAACCCGGCCCTGATGATGCGGCGGGGAGCGCGGGGGCGCCAGGTACCTCGTCGAGCCCGACGGCGTTGGCCTCCACGTTGTCACACCCCGCCTTTCCCGTTCGTTTCCAGTCCGGGCCTTGGCAGGCCGGCGGGCGGCCGGTGCGGGCCTTCACCGGCCTTGTGGGCTCGAAACCGGACCGGTTCGCGCCCTCGCGGGCTCGCCGGCGATCGGTGCGGGCCTCTGCGGACCCGCGGGCGATCGGTGCGGGCCTCTGTGGACCCGCGGGCGATCGGTGCGGGCCTTGGCGGACCCGCGGGCGATCGGTGCGGGCCTTCGCGGACCCGCGGGCGGACTGATTCGGGGCGCGGCGCCGGTCGGTCACCCGCAGACTGAGCATCCGTCTTGGGTGTCAACTCCGCGGGGTGCAGCTCGGGATTCCAGGGTGTCGGAGGCGGCCATCGAGTTGATGGATGATGAGGAGCTTACGCCGGCAGGCGGTGAGGGGCGGGGTGCGGCGAGGGCCGACGTCCCTCACGTCGCGCAGAAGGCACACAACCACGGGGAGGTGGCATGCGCTCGGGACGACGCAGCGGGGTAGGACTGGGGTGCGGTTTCCGTTGGGCGGTCGGCGTGGCTGCCGCCGTGTGTGGGACGACCGGTTCACCGATCGCGGCGCAGGAGGTGTCGCTGTCGATCGGGACGTCTTCATCGGACTACCGGGAGTTCGCTGACCCGCGAGTGCTCGGGGCCGGGGTCGTCGTACCGGCGTGGCGATGGCTCGGCGTTCGGGTGGACTACCGACGGCACCAGGACGACCAGGAGTGGGAGACGTCGACCTGTCAGAGCCTGATTCCGCCCGATGATCCGAGCTGCCGCAACGACGTGTTCGACGGCGAATTCCGGTTCGAGACCGTCGGGATCGGACCCCAGATCACCGTGCCCGTGGCAGGCCGCCTGAGGGCGTTCGCATCGCTCCTTTTCTCGCGGGTCTGGCTCGACGGAGTCTGGGAGGGGCGAGATACCGGTGTGACGCTGGGGCGGGTCCCCGAAGAGACCTTCAACGGGTGGAGCGTCGTCGGAGGCGGGCTGTTTCGCATCACGGATCACCTCGACGCGACCCTCACGGCGCGGCGGGTGAATGCGGACTTCACGGTCTGCGTGCTCGACACCTACTACCCCTTCTGCGAGGGGCGGCCCCTGCGCACGGTCGAGTTCGGGGTGGCACTGAGGCGTTGACCCGAGCGAGCGATTCCTCGGGTGCAGATCGCGGGCCGCATCGGCCGCCTGACGTGGATCACGGTTCGAGCGGCTCGAAAACGCTACAAAACGTGTCTGCGAGGGCCTCGAGCAGGCCGGCAGACAGGGTTTGTTGCTCCAGGAGCCACCAACCGTGTCTGCGACTGCATGCGGTTAACCTGCAGACACGTTTGGTGGCGATCCAGCGCCGCCCTGCCAGCCCGGGGTCGGAAGGGCGGCGCTGTTCCCTAGACCGCAGCGGTCACCCTGCTGGCCTGGGCCTCCTGCCACCGCCCCCCGGCGGCTCTCCCTGCCGATCCGGGTGGCCGTCCCCGCAGATTCGGTCGTTCCCGGCGGCTCTCCCTGCCGATCCGGGTGGCCGTCCCCGCGATTCGGCCGTTCCCGGCGCTCTCCCTGCCGATCCGGGTGGCCGTCCCCGCGATTCGGCCGTTCCCGGCGGCTCTCCCTGCCGATCCGGGTGGCCATCCCCGCGATTCGGCCGTTCCCGGCGGTTCTCCCGCCGATCCGGGGAGGTCTTCCCACCGACTCGGGCCTCCTCCCGCCGATCCGGGCGACGGTCCGCTCAGCCCTCGGGGATCCCCACGTCGATGTCACACTCGTCCCACGCCCCGTTGGTGTGCGCCCCGTCACCGCCCAGCAGATCGTGCAGGATTTCGTGGCGGATCACCTGGCTGTCGAGCCAGACGTCGGAACGGAGTGAAATCTCCCGCCGCGCATTCCATTGGCCGAAGATCGTCGGACTGGCGCCGAACTCCCACACCACGAACCACCGGACGCGGTCGAAGGGGGCGGTGATCCCCGAGCACTGCTCCACGCCTTGCCAGAGAGATTCGTACAGGGCGGGCGGCTCGATCTCGACGCGTCCTCGATCGGGTGCGACATCGTCTCCGCAGCCCGCGATCGAGAGCGCGGCGCCGACGACGAGTCGCCCGAGGCGCGCCCCGTGCGTCGCGCGCTCCCGCCCAGACCGAAGCCTGCCGTACAGGCGTCGCCCGCGAGAGCGACCACCCCCCGGCCGACCACCTTCGCGCTCGGGCGGCCCAAGCTCCCGACGACATCGGCCCATCATCGGCGCGCCACCCATCGCCGAACTAGCAAATCGGCGAATCACCCATCGCCGAACTACGAATCGGCGCGCCATCCATCGCCGGCCCACCAATCGGCGACCCTTCATCGGCGGGCCAGGGTGAGTCGCCCGGCATCCGAGGCGTCTTCCGTGGTGCTCAGCATCGAGCCACTGATGATGTTGAACGCCAGCATCTCGCCCACGAATTCGAGCGTCTCCAACTCGCCGGTGAATCGGAGGTAGACGGTAGGGGGCTCGTAGACACCCGAGACATCGTACTCGGATGACAGGTTGTTCGTCGCGGTGCCACGTAGGTCGGCCCCCGTCGACGGCGACAGGTCGAGTCGCAGTACCTGCGCGGCGGTGTTGGTGCGGAAGGTGCCCTCCCATTCGTCGGCGAGGTCGAACCGCGGGTCGGGTTCGGACGGCGAGCCGCACGCGACCAACGCCACGCCGCATGCCAGCACTGCGCTCCACCGCAGTGCGAGACCCCTCGAACCGCGGCTTCGCCCCCTCCTGACCGCCCCCTTCTTCAGCGCGAGCCCGCTCGGACCCCGACTCCGCGGCCTCCCGGGCACCCTCCACCGCAGCGCGAGACCCCTCGAACCGCGGCTTCGCCCCCTCCTGACCGCCCCCTTCTGCAGCGCGAGCTCACTCCAACCCCGTTCCCGCCCGCTTCCGGGCGCCCCCACACGGTCTTCGACCCCGCCGCGCCCGCCCAGCGCCATCGCGCTCAGCCTCCGCCGAGTGCCTCGGCGAGAGCGGCCTCACCCCCCACGACCGGCAGGTCGAGCACGAGTCCGGCCAGGTCGAGGGTCATCTCGGTGCCCGGCTCGGCCCAGAGGGTGAACTCACGATCGCTCCCGAACACCATGAGCCCGATCCGTTGTCCGGCGGGGATCACCTGATCGTCCGGCTGAAGATCGAAGGTGAGGTCGACGAACTCGCCGGGGGAGAGGGGTGCGCTCTCGCGCAACGAATTGCGGTTCTGGGGATCCGCCCACCCTCGGTTGATGAGGTTCGCGTTGGTCGAGGCCCCCTCCGTCCACGGCAGCGACACCAGCCACACCGAGAGATTTGCGCTCGGCGCGTCGGCGGCCACTCGAATGCGAACCGTCGGCGTTCCGCTGATGTGCACCGGAGCGGTGAGCAAGGGCGTGGCATAGATCAGTCGGTGCGGACTCGACGCCGCTGCGGCGAGCTCAGCCCCGGCGAAACTCACGTCGTCGGTGAACGACTCCGAACCCGCGACCGCGTCATCCATCCCGAGGCCGCCCACCTGGGCGCCGCCTGGCGACGGCCGCAGCTCCGCCGGAGACGCCTCCGGATGCGGGTAGTCGGCATAAGGGGTGGGGTCGTCGCGCTCCGCGTCCTCGCGCACCACGAACGATCGCGGGTCGTCTTCGACCCCGTTTTCGATGCCGTAGAGGTAGCGCGTGAACCAGCGATTCCGCATCTCGAGCGGCGGGGGGCCGCCGTGCCCACCCTGGTGGAGGTAGACCTGACTGGGCACCCCGCGCTCCTTGAGCACGTCGTAGATGTGGAGGGAGTGCTCGGGCATCACATTCCAGTCGTTGAGCCCATGGGCGAAGAGGGTGGCGGCCCGAATGCCCTCGAGGTCGTTCCAGAGATCCCGCGCTTCCCAGAAGTCGTTGTAGTCGCCGCTGACCCGATCTTGGCCCTGGGCCATCTCACCGTCGCGGATGGTCGCGTCGCAGTACGCCCTGCGCTCCGTGAGGCCGCTGTTCACGAAGTCGTAGAGCACGTCGGCGTCCTCACCGAGATACCCTCCGGGGCTGCGCACCAGGCCGTTGGAGCGGTAGTAGCGGTAGTACGAGGTGTTGGGAGCGATCGGGACGATGGCCTCGAGTCCCTCGACACCGGTGGTCGCGGCCGAGACGGGGATCGTCCCGTTGAACGAGGTCCCGGTCATGCCGACCTTCCCCGTGCTCCAACCCGCCTCGACGACGTCGTCGCCGTCGGGCGTGGTGAACCCGCGGGCCCGGCCATTCAGCCAGTCGATCACCGCCTTGGGGGCGAGCCCCTCCGTGTCGCCTCCGATCGTCACGCACCCTTGCGACATCCCCGTACCCGGCGCCTCGGAGTGCACGACGGCGAAGCCGCGCGGGACCCAGGTGGCGACTTCCGAGTTCGAGATGGTGGGACGGTTCTCCCGGTAGTCGATCGACGGCATCTCTCCGCGCACCGGCGGCGTGTCGCCCGGGTCGTGCTCCACATTCCAGAAGTACTGTGATGCGGTCGTGCCCGTGCCCGAGAAGTAGGGACTCGAGACGTAGATCACCGGTACCTGGACGCCCTCTTCGGTCGGTCCCGGGCGCACCACGCTGGTGTGCATGCGGTCGAGGCGACCGTCCCCGTCGAGATCGAACTCGGTCTCGACCCAGAGGTCGTGCCGCACCCACGAGGCGGTATCGGCGAACTCCGGGACCACCTGGGCTTGCCCATCGACGAAGACCGCGGCGACCCCCGGCATCTGCTGGCAGGCTGCGAGGACGGGCGTCGCCACGAGGGCGAGGACGGCGAGTGCGGTCGGCGGAAAGGTGCGCCGGCGCGAATCGGTCGTGCGGGGGCGCGAATCGGTCGTCGTCATGTCGGCCGGCATCCGGGCTGGAAGGGTTGGGGGACGCCGACCTGGGTCGACAAAACGGTGATGGTGCCGGGATACTGGAGCGGACCCAACGCGGTGTCGATGGTCGGCACGGCTTCCAGCGCGATGTTCTTCGGCGCGCCACCTTCCCCGGCCAGCGACAACGCGAGTTCTCCGAGATCCTGCGCGCTGCCTTCGAAGAACTCGAGGAGGTCGAGTTCGATCCGCAGGGGAAAGGTCGTGGGCGTGCCGGGAGCGAACACGACCTCCTCGTCGAAGACGCCGCTGATCGTCTTCCGATCCTCCATCAGGAGGGTCCAGGCGAAGCGGACCAGGCGAGCATCGGTCGCATTGCTGGCTGGGTTCTCCCCCTGGACAAGGAGGTCGAAGGCGAGCGGGAGTTCATTGCGGGTGATCGCGAGGGTCAGGCGGGCCACGTCGGTGATCCCGAGGTCGTCGTACGATCGAATACGGTCGAGATCCACACCGGCGAGGCGGAGGCTCGCCACCTGGTCGAGCGAGAAATCGACGTTTCGGAGGGCGGCGAGCTGCTGGAGGGTCGCGCACCCACCCACGAGAAGCAGTACGCCCGCGAAGGCGACGAAGCGAAAGAGTCTCATCGGGGGACCACAGGGAAGGGGTCTGCGACTACTCAGCGCCGGACGAAGACCTCGGTGCCCCATCGCAGGGTGTCGCCATCGACCGAGGCCGAGCCCGCGACGAGCTGGAGAAAGGGTCCTTCGCTGAACATGGACAGCTGGAGCTGGGAATCGGGGCCCTGGAACCGGTATCGGTCGGTCAGCCCGAATCCCTCGGTCGACATCCGTTGCCCGGACCGATGGCGTACGAGCAGCCAGGTGCGGTCGGGGCGGAGCACGAGGGTCGCTCCGTCACCCGAGGCGGCGAGCGGCGTCTGGACATCGTTGGCGACCGTGGCCGCCAACTGATACTCTCCGGCGATCTCTTCGGCCGGGCCCACGGGATCCCCACACGCCGCGAGCGCGAACGTGCACAGCACTCCAAGCATGAAGCCACCCCGCTTCACCATGATGCCACCCCGTTGGGAGAACGGCCGAGATCCGTCTCTGACACTGTGCGATTCGTATGGCATTGGCAAGCTTCGGCGCCGCGGCGGCGGGGAACCGTCGCCCCCCCTCGCTGTAGAGATTTTTCGTGCCCTTCCGTGTTCTCGATAGGGAGTCGTCCGTGTTGGATCGCCGTCTTCGCGCCACGATCGCCGGTGGCTTGTTTCTCGCCGTCGGTGGCTGCGCCTCGTCCCCGGGGAGTGCCGGCACTCCCGTCGCTGAAGCCGCGGGTCCGGTCACGGTTCAGCCGGGTGCGCCGGGGCAGGCCACCCGCTCGGTTTCGGCCGGCCAACTCGTCGCGGATTCCGAGCTGGAGTACACCGAGGCCGACGTGACCTTCATGAAGGGCATGATCCCCCACCACGCTCAGGCCCTCGTCATGACCCGGCTCGTACGCGAGCGGAGCGTCAGCGACGCCGTCCGCCAGATGGCCCTTCGGATGGACATCTCGCAGCGCGACGAGATCGCGCTCATGGAGCGCTGGTTGAAGGACCGCGGCGAGACCCCGCCCGGCGACATGGGTGAGATGGATCACTCGTCGCACGGCGGGATGCACGCCATGATGCCGGGGATGCTCTCCCAAGCCCAGCTCGACCAACTCGCGACCGCCGAGGGTGACGAATTCGACCGACTTTTCCTCGAGTTCATGATCCAGCACCACGAGGGCGCGATCGTCATGGTCGACGACCTGTTCTCCGCTCCGGGGGGCGGGCAGGCCTCCGAAGTCTTCCAGCTCGCCTCGCACATCGACGCCGATCAGCGCATGGAGATCGCTCGCATGCGCGCCCTTCTCGACGCTCAGTACCGTTGAGCCCGACCCGCAACTCCTTCCAGGAATCACGATGATCGAATCTCTCGTCCGCCGTTTCTCCATCCGCCACTCCGTGCCGGCCGCGATGGCCGCGCTCTTGACCGTGGGGGGCGGCGCCCTGCTGGGACTCGGGGTGTCGCCGGATGCCGCGCACGGCCAGGCCATGTCGACCCCGCCGGCCGGAGAGCCGCGCATGACGTGGGATCCCAACGATCCTCGCATCGGGCTGGCGGCCGGGTGGCTCGACGCCGAGGAGGCCGCCGAGGGTATGCGCCTGCTGGCGAGCATGAACCGGCCGGAAGGCTTCTTCAACCCGGAGACGCCGGGCGACGGACGCTTCAGCAACACCGACCTCGCCTTCGAGGGGGATCTGCTCTTCCAGGGCAACTACAGCGGATTCCAGGTCTACGACATCTCCGACCCGTCGTCGCCCGTGCTGCGCGTGTCGGTCGTCTGCCCCGGTGGGCAGGGTGACGTCTCGGTCTTCGGCAACCTGCTCGTCATGTCGGCCCAGGAGACCCGCAGCCGGCTGGACTGTGGGGTCGACGGTGTCGAAGAGGTCGTCAGCGATCAGCGCATCCGGGGCATCCGGATCTTCGACATCAGCGACATCCAGGCGCCGCGGCAGGTCGCGGCCGTGCAGACCTGCCGAGGCTCGCACACGCACACGCTCGTCACCCAGCCCGGAGATCCGGACAACCTCTACGTCTACGTCTCCGGCACCAGCAGCGTCCGTCCGGCGGAGGAGTTGCCCGGGTGCTCGGGTGCCGAGCCCGACGAGGATCCCAATACTTCGCTCTTCCGCATCGAGGTGGTGCAGGTGCCGCTCGACGCCCCCGAAGAGGCCGAGGTCGTGAACGAGCCTCGCCTGTTCGCAGATCCGGAGACCGGTGAGATCGCCGGGCTCTGGGCGGGCGGCGACAGCGGGGAGGGCACGCAGACGACCCGACGCACCCATCAGTGCCACGACATCACGGCCTATCCCGCCCTCGGCCTCGCCGCAGGGGCCTGCTCGGGCAACGGGATCCTCATCGACATCCGCGACGCGGCCAATCCGGTCCGCGTCGACGAGGTGTTCGATCCCAACTTCGCCTACTGGCACTCCGCCACCTTCAACAACGATGGCTCGTCGATCGTCTTCACCGACGAGTGGGGTGGGGGTTCGGCGCCGCGCTGCCGCCCGACCGACCCCGACACCTGGGGAGCCAACGCCCTCTTCCACCTCGAGGATGGCGAGATGACACTCGCGGGGTACTACAAACTGCCCGTCCCGCAGACCGACACCGAAAACTGCGTGGCGCACAACGGGTCGATCGTTCCGGTGCCGGGACGCGACATCAAGGTGCAGGCGTGGTATCAGGGAGGGATCTCCGTCATGGACTTCACCGACCCCTCGCAGCCCTTCGAAATCGCGTTCTTCGATCGGGGACCCCTCAGCGACGAAGAGCTCTACACGGGCGGCTACTGGTCGGCCTACTGGTACAACGGCCGGATCTACGGCGCCGAAATCTCCCGCGGGATCGACGTACTGCGCCTCGAGCCGTCCGAGCACCTGACCCAGGCGGAGCTCGACGCCGCCGAGCTGGTGCAGATGGAGCGCTTCAACGCGCAGCTGCAGCCGCGGATCACCTGGCAGGCCTCGGTGCCCGTGGCCCGCGCCTACCTCGACCAGCTGGTGCGCCACAACGGGATCCTGGACGCCCAGGCGGGTGACGTATCGCGCCTGCTCGACCGGGCGGCGCAGGGCGGCGCCTCGGCGAGCGATCTCGAGGGCGCGGCCACCCGGCTCGACGAAGACGCCGCGGCGGTTCGAAGCGGCATGTTGGGGGGCGACGCGGAGCGCCTCGAGAAGCTGGCCGAGGTCCTGCGGGGGCTCGCCGCCGCCTGACCCCGGACCCGGGAGACCCGGGTCTCCAGCGCGGATACTCCACGAGCCGTCGTCCCCTCGGGGCGGCGGCTCGTGTCGTTGGGGGGCTCGCGTCTCGAACGGCCGGGGTCAGCGCACCCGCACGGAGAGGATCGAGTCGAGCAGGGGGAAGTCTTCGCGCAGCGCGCTGTTGCCCTCGGTCATGAGCCGATCCTGAAGGCCGGGGGGCGGCTCGCCATACCCGGCGTAGAGTGCGTCGACCACCTCGATCCCCGAGACGACGCGCCCGACGGGCGGGTACCCCCCGCCGCAACAGGTATCGTAGTCGGGGTTGTCGATGCGGTTGATGAAGAGCTGGAAGTCGCGGGTGTCGGGCCCCGCGCGCGCGAACGAGACCGCGCCGCGCAGGTTGCTGCCCACCACGGGTTCGTCGGCGATCGGGAGCGAGCGCCAGACGCTGTCGAGCGCGGGAAGGCCCGAGTAGCCGAACTGGACCACCCGCGGATTCACCCGAAAGAACCGCCCGCCCTCGAAAAAGCCGTGGCGCGCGAGGTAGTGCACCCGGTCTGCGCCGAGCGGCGACCAGGCGCGTTCGACCGCCACCTCGAAGACCCCGGCACTCGTTTCGAACACCACTGTGAACGAATCGGGTGCCGGTTCCGCCAACGCCGCCCGCGTGGGCGCCCGTAGCGGCGACCCGCCGTCGCACCCGGCGAGGGAGGGCACGACCGCGGCGAGCAGCACGACCCGCACCAGGCGGGCAAGACGAACAGGGTCGGTCACGGTAGCTCCTTGGTCGCGTCGGTCGAGGCCATCTCCACGGCGAACTCTCCGATCTGTCGGAATTGCGAATCACGTAGCGGGATCCAGCGGCGGAGTCCCGCGATCCCGGAGCCGACCAGGGCGAGGGCCGCTGCGCCCACGACCCCAACGCTGAGCACAAGCCCCGCGACGTCGATCGAGCCGACCGTCCCCACCACACCCCCGAACGCGCCCAGGACGGTCCCGGCCGCCGCGAGCGCCCCGCCTCCGACGAGCTTTCCGCGCCCGTTTTGGCTCAGGGAACGCATCCGAAGTCGATAGCCGGCGGCCGTGGGCTCCATGAGGATCTGGAGGTTGCCGTTCGCCCAGCTCCGCAAGCTGCCTTCGCGCACCACCTTTCCCCGAGCGTGGAAGAGGTCGCGCAACCGCACGACCAGCCGGTCCCACTCCGACTCGGTGAGGCGCCGGGGCAGGTCCACCACCCGGCCCACCGATACGGGCACCCCGAACTGGCGTATGACGGGGAGCTCGCTGGCGGCGCCCACCTCGAGTTGGGCCGCCGCCCGCGCAACGAGGGCGGGGTCGATCCCGGCCTCGGACCCGATCTGTTGAAGCTCGGCGAGGCTCATCCCGGTATCCCCCCGGGACACCGCGCCGGACGAACCGTGGCGCAGCCCCTCGTCGTCGAGACGGCTCGCACGATCGAAGATGTCGCGCACTTCGTCGTCGTCGTATCGGCGTTCCGCCATAGCCCTCTCTCGGTCGATCCGTGCGTCGTGGACCCTACTACCTTGGCTCCGACGCCACGCCTGCGCGAGGGTCGGTGCCGGGTCGTCCACCGTCTATCGGGACTACGACGTCGCCGGAGGGATTCTTCGGTCGGTCTCGGCTACCTCACGGAGGACCGTGTCGCCCAGCGCGACGAGGTGCGCGCGTCGCTTCGGGCGACGGCGGTCGGCCAACCACCGTCCGACGGCCCACGAGAGTCCCCCGACCGCCGCCACACCGGCCATGAAGGCCGACGGCCCGGCGAGCGCCGCGTTGCCGAAGGCGGTCATGGCGCCGAAGAGCCCGAGCCCCATTGCCCCGGAGCCGGCCCCCCCGACCCCGCCGTCGACCCACTGCCTCGATCCCCAATCCTTCCACTCCATACGCAGGCGAGCGCCACCCGGCGTCGGCTCGAGCAGAACCTCCACGTGCGTGTGGGTCCAGGTTCTCAGCGACCCCTCCGTGCGCACCTCTCCCTTGGCGCCGAAGGCATCGCGAAGCCGCACCACGAGGTGGTCCCACTCGAGGTCGGTAAGGATGCGAGGCAGATCCACGGTGTGGGTGGCCGACAGGTCCACCCCGAGGTGCCGGCCGACCGGCGTGTCGCGCCCGAAGCTGGTCAGCGCGGTGGCGGCCTCCGCGATGCGTCCCGCGTCGATGCCCGCCTCGATACCGATGGCCTGGATCTCGGCGAGGGTGAGCCCCGCCGACGAGGTCTTCTCGTAGCGCACGGAGGGGAGAGCGGCGACCTCGACCTTCGTCGCCCGCTCGAAGATCGCCCGTACCTCTTCGTCGTCGTAGCGGTGCGGATCGGTCATGGCGGGAGGTCGTGGACGGCGGAGGGTGGGCTCGGCGTCGAGCGGGAGCGAAGCGGAAGACACGCCTGCGGGCAGGTGTGTTCCGCGCCAGGCGTCGGCGTCGCGGTCTCCGACTACCACGAGGGCCGTCGACGTCGTAGGGTGAGTCTCGCTCAGGGGTCTCGCCGAGGCCTCACGCTTCCGGGAGAGACAAGATGCACCGAATCCGACGCGCCGCCATGGTGGGCCTCCTGCTCGGCATCACGGCTTCCATCTCCGCGCAGGCGCAGACGCCGTCGCCGATGTCCACCGGTGTCCTCCGCGACTCGCAAGTCGAGGCCCTGCGATACCGCCACGTGGGTCCCGTGGGAAACCGGGTGAGCGCCGTCGTCGGCGTGCCCGGTGATCCGAACGTCTACTACGCAGGGGCGGCCTCGGGTGGTGTGTGGAAGAGCACGGACGGGGGCCACGGGTGGCGGCCCATCTTCGACGATCACGATGTGCAATCGATCGGCGCACTCGCGATCGCGCCTACGGATCCGAACACGGTGTGGGCCGGCACGGGCGAACCCTTCATCCGATCCAACGTCAGCCACGGCACCGGCATCTTCCGGTCGACCGACGCGGGCGACAGTTGGGTGCGAATGGGCCTCGAGGAGACCGGTCGCATCGCTCGGATCGTGATCCACCCGCAGGATCCGAACACGCTGTGGGTCGCCGCGCTGGGGCACCTCTACGGTGATCAGGAGGAGCGGGGGGTGTTTCGCACCGTCGACGGGGGAGCGACCTGGGAGCGCGTGCTGTTCACCGACGCCGGCACAGGGGCGAGCGACCTCTGGCTCGATCCCAGCGATCCCACCCACCTCATCGCCGGCATGTGGACCATGCACATCCGCACGTGGGGACGGTGGAGCGGCGGGCCGGGCGGGGGCGTGTTCGAGACCTTCGACGGCGGCACGACCTGGGAGCGCATGGAGGGGCGCGGCCTTCCCTCCGGCACGATCGGCAAGGTCGGTCTATCGGGGACGCCCGCGGATCCCGACCGGATCTACGCGCTGCTCGAGACCAATGCCAACGCCGACATCACCGACGAGGCGTTCGAGCACGAGGGCGTGTTGTGGCGGTCCGACGACGGCGGCGCCAGCTGGCGCATGATCAACGCCGATCACACGCTCGTTCAGCGGCCGCACTACTACAGTCGTGCGACGGTGAGCACCGACGATCCCGACGAGGTGCACTTCCTCGCCACCCGCCACTCGGTCAGCTTCGACGGCGGCGTGTCGGTGCGTGGGGGCGGGGCGGGGGGTGACAACCACGACATGTGGATCGACCCGTTGCTGCCCGATCGCATGATCGTGGGGCACGACGGGGGTGTGTCGATATCGACCACCCGGGGGCAGGCCTGGTTCCGCCCGCTGCTTCCGATCGCGCAGATGTATCATGTGACCGTCGACACTGAGGTCCCCTACAACCTCTACGGCAATCGGCAAGACGGCCCCTCGACCCACGGCCCATCGAACACGCGCGCGGGCGGGGGCATCCCCATCGGCGAGTGGCGCTCGGTCGGAGGGTGCGAGAGCGGGTGGTCGATCCCCGACACGGTGTCCAACGACATCGTGTGGAGCGGGTGTTACGAAGGGATTCTGGACCGACACTCCCGCTCGAGTGGCCATTCCCGCACGGTGAGCGTCTGGCCCGACAATCCGGAGGGCTGGCCGGCCGGCGAACTCCGCTACCGCTTCCAGTGGACGTTTCCGATCACGATCTCGCCGCACGACCCGGAGACCGTCTACACCGGCAGTCAGCACGTCCATCGCACCCGCGACGGGGGTCAGAGTTGGCAGGTGATCAGCCCCGACTTGTCGACCGGGCTGGACTCCCTCCTCGTGAAGTCGGGGGGACTCACCCCCGACGATGCGAGCCCGACGTATGCGGCGGTCCTGTTCGCCATCGCCGAGTCGCCACTCGAACCGGGCGAGATCTGGGCGGGCACGAACGATGGCAAGCTCCACGTGAGTCGCGACGCGGGGGCCAGCTGGACGGATCTCTCCGACCGGGTGCCCGGCCTTCCACCGCTCTCGACCATCTCGTCGATCGAACCGTCCAGACACACCCCCGGCACGGCCTATCTCGCCGTGGACGCGCACCAGATCGGTGACTTCCGCCCGCTCTTGTGGCGGACGACGGACTGGGGGGAGAGCTGGACTCCCATCGTCGAGGGGATCCCCGAGGGCCCGCTCTCCTTCACCCACGTGCTGCGTGAGGATCCGCAGCGGCCGGGGCTCCTCTACGCAGGTACGGAAAACGGCCTCTACGCCTCGTTCGACGATGGCGCCTCGTGGATGTCGCTGCGCTCGAACCTGCCGCCGGCGCCCGTGCATTGGCTGACGATCCAGACCCATTTCAACGACCTCGTCGTGGCTACCTATGGGCGAGGGTTCTGGATCGCCGACGACGTCACGCCGCTACAGCAACTCGACGCCGACATCGCCTCGTCCAGCAGTCATCTGTTCACCCCGCGACCCGCGTACCGCTTCCTCCGTCGCGAGTCGGCGTTTTCGCAGCCCGGGGACCCCGCCGCGGGCGACAACCCGCCCCCGGGGGCGTCGCTCAGCTACTGGCTCGGCTCCGACGCTCGCGAGGTCGCCGTGGAAATCCTGGACTCCGATGGGGACGTCGTGGCGGAGGTGAACACGCCGCGCAATCGCCCCGGCCTGAACCGGGTGTGGTGGTCGCTCGGATACACACCCTCCGGCTCGCCGACTCTACGCACCACACCCATCGGGCACAGCCACGTCGCGCTCGGTCCCTCGGGGACACGCCGCGCGCCCGACGGTGGTCGCGTGGTGCCCCAGGCGATGCCCGGCGCCTACACGGTCCGGCTCACCGTCGACGGGGCGGTCCACGAGGCCCCTCTCGAGGTGCGGATGGACCCGTCGTCGCAGGGATCGATGGAGGGCATTCGCGCCCAGCACGCCATGCAACTCGAGCTTCGCGCCGAGGTGAACCGCGTCGTGGCGGCGATCGACTCCATCGAGGTGTGGCGGGCCGAACTCGGGGACCGCGCGGAGACGGCGGAGCTGCGTCGCGAGTTGGAAGCGCTGGCGCACACGTTGTACGACCTCCGTCTCACCGGGGGCACCGCCGGTCAGGACGCCCTCCGGTGGCCCCGTCAGCTGTTCGCCAAGATGACGAGTCTGGGCGGCTACATCTCGGGGAGCGACTTCCCCCCCACCGACCAGGCCCGCGAGGTGCACGTCATCTATCAGGAGCGGCTCCGTGAGGTCGAGGCGGAGGTGGCGCGTCTTCGGGCGCGCGTGCGCGGGATCGCTCAGGCCCCCGCGCCGGATGAACCTCCGGGCGCCGACAGTGCGGTCGGCGTCGCGGCCTTCGGAGAGGGGCGGCGATGAAGGGCGATGGAATCCCCGACTTCCATGTGGCCTCCGAGGTCGGACGCCTGCGCCGGGTCCTCCTTCATCGGCCCGACCTGAGCCTACAGCGGCTCACGCCCTCCAATCGGCATCAGTTCCTCTTCGACGAGGTACTCTGGGTGCGCCGGGCCCGGGAGGACCACGACCGGTTCGCCGACGTGCTGCGCGAGCGGGGAGCGGAGGTCTTGTATCTCGACCGGTTGCTCGCCGAGACGCTCGACGATCCCGAGGCACGCGCCTGGGTTCTGCGCGAGCGCGTCTCGGCCGCCCAGTTCGGCACCTTTCACCGGGAGCTGCGCGATGCCCTGCGCGGGATGGCCTCGGATCAGTTGGCCCGACATTTGATCGGCGGGCTCACGATGGCCGAACTCCCCTTTCGGCCCCTGGGGCTCTGGGCCGCCGCTGCGCACGACACGGACTTCGTACTGCCCCCTCTGCCCAACCACCTGTTCGCGCGCGACCCCTCGGCGTGGATCTACTCCGGGGTGATGATCTCCGCCATGGCTCACCCGGCGCGGTGGCGTGAGACCGTACACCTCAAGGCGATCTACCGCTTCCATCCGCGCTTCACGCAGGCCGACTTCCACCTCTGGTACGACGGGGAGGCGCACGATCCACTCCCCGCCACGATCGAGGGCGGCGACGTGCTGGTGATCGGCAACGGGACGGTGATGATCGGGCTCAGCGAGCGAACCGACGGACACGCGGTCGATCTGCTCGCCCGCGAGCTCTTCCGGAAGAATGCGGCCCGACGGGTGATCGCCGTGCAACTGCCGCGGGTGCGCGCCTACATGCACCTCGACACCGTCATGACCATGGTCGATCGAGACGCCTTTTGCGTGTTTCCCGAAGTCGTCGAAGGGATGCGGGCCTGGAGCCTCCGGCCCCAGACCGACGATGACGGAAACGTCGACCTCGAAGTCACGGAAGAAAACGACCTCTTCGAGGCGATCGCCGACGCCCTCGCCCTCGATCGGATTCGCCTGCTCACCACCGGGGGCGACCAGTACCAGGCGGAGCGCGAGCAGTGGGACGACGGCAACAACGTCCTGACCCTTGCCCCCGGCGTCGTGGTCGCCTATGACCGCAACATCGACACCAACGCCCGCCTTCAGCGTGCCGGCGTCGAGGTGATCACGATCCCCGGCAGCGAGCTTGGGCGGGGAAGGGGTGGAGCGCGGTGCATGAGTTGTCCGATCGCCCGCGACCCGGTGGAATGAGCCTCGTGCCGACATGACCCTCGTCGTCGTGGCGTTGGGCGGAAACGCGCTCCTGCGCCGGGGAGAGCCGCCGACGCTCGAGGTGCAGGAGTCGAACGCCTTCGCCGCCTGCGCCGCTCTGGCGCGCGTCGGTGCCTCCCACGATCTCGTCGTGACGCACGGCAACGGTCCTCAGGTGGGGCTGCTGGCGCTCCGAGAAGCGCTGGTGGGCGAGGGCGATCGCGCGCCCCTCGATCTGCTGGGCGCCGAGACGGAGGGCATGATCGGATACCTGCTCGAACGCGGGATGCGCTCGGCGATGCCCGATCGGGCGGTCGCCGCCCTCCTCACGCAGGTGCTCATCGATCCCGACGACCCGGCATTCGGGTCCCCCACCAAGCCGATCGGCCCTCTGGTGTCGGGCGATGAAGCGCGCCGGATCGCCCGCGAACGAGGGTGGAGCATGGCCGAGGAACGCGACGGGTGGCGACGAGTCGTCGCCTCTCCCGTGCCGCAGGGCATCCTCGAACTCGAGGCCGTGCGCCTCCTCGTGGATCACGGCGTCGTCGCGATCTGCGCGGGGGGCGGAGGGGTGCCGGTCGTCGTCCGCTCCGACGGTCGAGTGTGCGGCGTCGAAGCCGTGGTCGACAAAGACGCGACCGCGGCGCTCCTCGCGCGCCAGCTCCAGGCCGACGCGCTGGTGCTGCTCACCGATGTCGACGGCGTCTACCGCGACTTCGGCGAACCCGACGAGCAGCTCGTCACCGATGTGACCCCCGAGACGCTCGCCGGCCTCGACCTGCCCGCAGGTTCGATGGGGCCGAAGGTACGGGCCTGCCTCGACTTCGTGTCGGCCACGGGCGGCCGGGCGGCCATCGGCTCGCTCGACGCCGCCCCCGATGTGGTCGCGGGGACGGCGGGAACGCAGTTCCGCCGGAGCTGACGACCCGCCCCCCCCGGCGCTCCCCCCCGGGACCGCCCCGGACTCGCCGCCTTCGTCGCCGCCGCGATTCGCGCGAACGCCGACGGCTGGGCCCCCGCCCCC
>JANQNV010000053.1 GCA_028279425.1 Longimicrobiales bacterium
TGCGTCGATCTGGCCTCCGACCCGGAGGCGTTGGCACGAGGAGCCGCGGGAGACTTCGGCGAACAACGCACCTGTATGACCATCGGCGAGCGCGACGACACGCGTGTCGCCATCGAGGAGTGGCGCTACCGCGCGCTGCGTCAAGCCGAACGCCACGATGAAGCCGCCGCTCTGGCCCTTGCGATCCCGAACGACCTCGCCGTCACCGTCAACGGGGCGTACTACGAGGCACTGCTCGCCCACTCGGGACGCGCCGACCCGACTCCGCTTCTGCTCCCCCTGCCGCCGGAGGGGCGCTTCGAAACACGCGCCTACGGTATCGCTCTCGACACCCTGTTCGACGGGGATCGTGAACGCGGGCTACTGCTGCTTCGTCGCGTCGCCGCAGACCCACACTGGAGCGGCTTCGGCCGGCTCGCCGCCGAGGCGGACCTCGCTCGACTGGACGGTGGTGCATGAGTGAACCCGGTGACGCAGGGGGGCCGACCTCCGACGGGGCGGCTTCCGAGACCGTGAGGCCGCGCGGGCCGTCTCGCAGGCTATCGCCCCGAGCTCGAAAGCTACTACGCGAGCTGCACCAGCGTACCTGGGAGCTGGAGTTCCTGGTCTCCGGAGCGCTGGCCTTCGCGCTGGGGCAGCTGCCCGGTCGAGTCGACGATCTCTTCAACGGGCTCTTCCCGCGGCTGTCCGAAGCGGCGGGAGTCTCGACGATGATCGGCTATCAGTACGTCAAGCTGATGCTGTACACGTTGATTCTCGCCTTCCTCCTGCACATCGCGCTGCGCTCGTTCTGGGTCTCGCTGCTGGGGCTGGACTCGATCTTTCCGAGGGGCATTCGGTGGAACCGCCTCCGACTCGGCCCGATCAGTCAGGCCTATCTGCGGCGACACCTACCCTCGGTGCGCGAGTTGATCGTCCGGACCGACGCCATCGCGAGCGTCGTGTTCGCGGCCGCCTTCTACATCGTCACCATCTTCCTCTTCTCGGTGGTGGCGATCGCGGCACTCACCCTCCCCCTCGCAGCTCTCGCCGCTGTCGCTCCATGGGACCTGAACCCGGCGTTCCTGCTGATCACCGTCGCCGTCGTGGCGAGCCTGATCGTCACGGTTCCGGCGGTCATCGATCGGTCCATCGGCGACTCGCTCGACCCGGACAGCCGTCTCGCACGACTGATCCGGACCAGCCACCGGCTGAACCTCCGTATGGGAATGGCCACCTACGGCCCCACCCAGTTCACCCTGACCAGCCAGCTGGGCGGTGGCCGAGCCGGGGTGTTGCTGATCGGCGCGATGGCGGCACTCGTGGGCACCTTCATCGTGCGTGACATCCTGCTTCAGGGGGATCGGGTGCGCTGGAGCAGCCTCGAATTCGTACCGGCCATCCCGGGGGCGTCCGGAGTCGACCCTCGCTACTACGAGGCCTACTGGGACCATCGTCCACGCGCGTTGGTCATGCCCTCGATCCCCGTCGATGTCCTGGATCAGGAGGCCACGTATGTGCGGCTGTTCGTACCGTTTCGCCCCACGCGCGACCCGGATGTCCTCGACGTGTCCTGCCCCGCCCTCGCCCCCCTCGCACCATCGGGCCTGCGGTTGATCCGGCGGGCTCGAGGTGTCGACGCCGACCTTCCGGCCGCGCGAATCCGGGAGGCACTCGCCTGTGCCTCTCTGCTGTGGGAGGTCGAGATCGATGGAGTGGCGGTCGACGCGGACCCCGTCTTCGCCACCCACCCCATGTCGAGTCTCGAAGGCCTCGCGTGGTACGTCGATGTCCGCGCGATGGCTCCCGGGCGCCACGTCCTGACGGTCCGCCGGGGGGCCGAAGCGCACGCGGTCGACCACAGCGACGATGAAGAGGAGGCCGCAGCTCCGCCCCGGCGCCACGAGATCCCCTTCTGGCGCTAGTGTAGTGTCGCCAAAGTCTGGTGACCGCCGAGGGTGCGGAGGCGCCGCGGGGGCGAGGCGGAACGACGCGGCGTAGCGATAGCTACGGCAA
>JANQNV010000054.1 GCA_028279425.1 Longimicrobiales bacterium
CGATGGCGGCTGCACCGTGCGACGGTACGAACCCGGCCCGGCGGCGATCGAAGGGCCGCTACGCCTGCTCCGGGGGGGCCTGCAGCTCGGGGTCGACCACCACCGCGTTGAGGATGACCGAGGCGTGCAGGTCGACCTCGGTCATGTCGAAAGGCCCGGCGCAGACGACCGCCACATCGACCTCGCCCATGACGATCGAGCGGTAGCCCTCGCGCAGCGCGAGATTTCCGCTCGCACAGGCCCCGCCCAGCGTGAGCGTCGGGCCGCGGGCTCCGATCACCTCGGCCACACACGAGGCCGCGTTCGGATCGAGGCCGTGCACCCCCATCAGGGGGTCGATGAAGTCGGGATCGTCGCGGTAGCGGTCGTTGTTGTCGGTGACGTAGCGCGAGTTGAAGTTGTGCCCGCCTACCGGCACCGAGACGCGATACGGATCCGGGGTCGCCGCTTCCAGGCCGGCGCGCCGGTAGGCGCCGAGGGCGCAGAGGATCGCCATCCGGGTCGAGAACGTCGTGGCCCGAAAGAGCCGGCGAAGGGCTCGAAAGTCGTCGCGCTCCATGCCGTCGCCGAGGCGAGTGAGGGCGGCGCCGAGGTCGTAGTCGCCGAGGTCGCCGCCGACGCGGCACTCCAGCCCGCTGATGTCGATGGTCTGCCACTCGCGCACCCCGGATTGGCCCGCGACCAGGCCCTCGAAGAAGCCGTCGAGGTCGTCGCCCAGGGGGTTGATGGTCGACATGCCGGTCACCGCTACGCGGCTCATGCCTCGAACCTCGAGAGGATCAGGGTGCCGTTCTGCCCACCGAAGCCGAATCCGTTCGACAGCACGTGGTCGATCGGCTCCTCACGGGGTTGATCGCGGATCACGTTGAGCTGGATCTCCGGGTCCTGCTCGAACACGTTGATGCTCGGGTGGCAGGCGCCTCGTTTCAGCGCGAGGACGCCCGCGATCGCCTCCACGGCGCCGGCGGCTCCGATCAGATGGCCGATCATGGACTTCGTGCTGTGCACCGGCACGTCTGCGCACCCGTTCTGGAACACGCGGTTGAGTGCCCGAGCCTCGGCGATGTCGCCGAGGGGCGTCGAGGTGCCGTGGGCGTTGATCAGCCCGATGTCGGAGGGGGTGAGCCCGGCGTAGGCGAGGGCTGCGCGCATGCTCTGCTCGGCGCCGTAGCCCTCCGGGTGGGGCGACACCATGTCGTGCGCATCGCACGAAAAGCCGATGCCGGTCAACTCGGCGTGGATTCGGGCGCCGCGCCGGCGGGCGTGCTCGTAGTCTTCGAGGCAGAGGATCCCCGCACCCTCGGCGAGTACGAAGCCGTCGCGGTCCCGATCGAAGGGGCGGCTCGCGGTCGTCGGATCGTCGTTGCGCTCGCTGAGCGCTCCGATGATCGAGAAGCCGGCGAAGCCCGGCACGTCGACCACCCCTTCGGTACCCCCGGCGAATACGACGTCGCCGAGCCCGCACTGGATGGTCATGGCGGCCACGGCGATGGCGTGGTTGCTCGACGCGCAGGCGGAGTTGACCGAGAAGTTGGGCCCCTGCATTCCCTTGCCCAGGGCGAAGAGGGCAGGGGGCATGTTGGGGATCACGCCGACGGCGTAGAACGGAGACACCGAATCGAGCGACCCGGAGCGTTCGATGCGTCGGATCATGCGGTAGTGGACGTCGTTGCCCGCGTCGCCCGTCCCCACGATCACACCGAACCGGGTGGGGTCACGCTCCACGGCGGCGAGATCGAGTCCCGAGTCGGCCCAGGCTTCACCCGCGGCGAGCTGCCCGAGTGTGATGAAGCGGCCGACCCGCTTCGCGAGTTTGGGCGAGATGCACCCGCCGAGGTCGGGGAGGTCGACCTCGCCCGCGATCTGCACGCTGTGTTCGTCGAGGTCGGTCCGGGTCGCTCTGCGGATCCCGCTGCGTCCCTCGAGCAGGCTGCACCAGAAGTCGTCGACCGAGTTGCCGATGGGGTTCACCGTCCCCATCCCGGTGATGACGATCCGTCGTCCCTGTGTCCTTCCCGCCACGTGTGCTCCTTCAGGTCGGTCGACTTCGAGCTGCTCACCCTGTTCGCGACGGAGCCGCGCGAAACCGGCCACGTGGCCGGCCCACGCCGGCGATGTGCCCCGACCACGCCGGCCACGTGGCCGGACCACGCCGGCGATGTGCCCCGACCGCGCCGGCCACGGCCCGACAGACGGGCGCGGTGCACGGGACCGGACCCTGCCGCCGCAAGGGGACCCATGGCCGAAATCGATCGTGTTCGACGCCATTGGAGGGTGATGACCCGACCCGCACCCCCAGACCCGTCCAGCCCGCCGGACGCCCCCGTGTCGCGGGGCGGCGGCCTCGGAGCCGCCCACTCGTCCAGCCCGCCGGACGCCCCCGCGTCGTTCGGCGTGCTCGGAGCCCCCGCGACCACCACCCCGCTGGCTGCGGGTCGCCTCGACGTCTGGCTCGGGCTCCTACGCGCCAACGGGGGCCGGGTCGACGGGCCCTTCGCCTTGCGCGCCCTCTTCGCCACGGCTTCGTCGGCTGCCCTCGCGCCGCTTCGCCTCGTGCATCGCCTTCGCCTGGGCGGCGTCCTGGCGAGGGGGGGAGCCGTCGACGACCCGATCCTCATCGTGGGCCACTACCGGTCAGGCACGACCCATCTCCAGAACCTCCTGACCCGCGATCCGCAGTGGGCCCTGGTGACCACCGCGCAGGCGCTCGCGCCGGAGTTGTCTCTCGCACCGGGACCGTGGAAGCGCGCGCTCGCGGCGCTGCTCCCGGCCACCCGGGCGATGGACGAGATGGTGATGGGGATCGACCTGCCCGAGGAGCCCGATCACGCGCTGGCCGCCCTGTCGCGCTTCTCGTTCTATCACGGGTTCGCGTTTCCGAGCACCTTCACTCGGCACTACCGCGAGTACGTCGCGCTAGAGGACGCCCCGGCGGGTCGAATCGCCGCCTGGTCCCGACTCTACCGGGAGCAGCTACGCTTGGCCTGCGCGCTCTCGGAGCGCCCTCGGGCGGTCATCAAGAACCCTGCCGATACGGCGCGCCTGGGCCACGTGCTGGGCGTGTTCCCGGAGGCTGCCTTCGTCCACGTCGTGCGGGACCCCCGCACGATGTTCTTCAGCATCCGCAACTTCTATCGCAAGACACTCGAGGAATTCTCGATGCAGCGCTGGAGCGAAGACGACGTGGAAGCCCTCGTGTGGGGCGTCTACGAGCACATGATGCGGGCGTACCTCCGCGAGCGTGGCATGGTACCCCCGGGGTCGTTGTGCGAGGTCAGGTTCGAGACCCTCGAGGAGCGTCCCATGGAGGTGCTCGAGGAGATCTATCGCGTGCTCGGCCTATCCGGCTTCGCCGACGCGGCTCCCCACTTCGAGCGCTACCTCGACGAGAAGCGGGACTACCGGAAGAACGCCTATCGCATGGATCCGGAGACGGTGGCACGGATCGAGGACCGTTGGGGCTTCGCGCTCGACGCCTGGGGCTATCGGTAGGACGGGGTCGCTGCCCCATCGACCAGCGGTCGACCCGCCAGGAGACGCTCCAGGAAGCCGTTCAGGAAGCGCCCGCGGGGATCGAGCCGCGCTCGCACCGCGTTCCAGCGTTCGAAGTCGGGGTAGCGGTCGACGGGATTCCGGAAGCCGACCTTGCCCCAATGATGGCGGGCGCCGAGGGGGTAGAGCGCGTCTTCGATCCGGCGTAGTGCCGCCGCTGCGCCCGGCATGCCCGACCACCAGGCGAAGTCGAGAAACACGGTGTCGCGGCCGGCGGCCGGGCTCATCCAGGCGCCCCGGTCGGCGCGAACCCAGCGGACGTTGACCGGAAGGTGAAGGGAGGGAGCGCTCGTCTCGGTCTCCAGCTCGGCGACCCGCCGGAGAGCCTCCCGCCCCTCGTGCTCCGGGAGCGCCAGCTCCATCGAGGTGGCGCGGAGCCAGCGCGGCCCGACGAGCATGCGGTCCCAGCGCCCCACCGCGGTGCCGGGGCGGGCCGCCAGGCGTGCGAGCCGGTCCAGGAGAGCGGGAGCACGCGCCGGACGCCGCCGAATCGCCGAAAACGCCAGGGTCAGGGGCAGATCTTCGCCCACGACGCGGCGGACGTAGCGGGGCAGCGGGCGTCGGAGGCGTCCGGGGGCGCCCACCACCGAGCGCGTGACCCCCACACACCGGCGCGTCTGGGGGAACCACCATCCCTCGAAGTGTTCGTGTGCCTCTCGAAGCCCGGGATCGAAGAGGGCGTCGAGGTCGAGGGGACGATGGTGCACCTCCAGGTAGGCGCCCTCGTCGACGCGTAGGTCGGCTTCGACGATCAGGCCGAGGGCGCCGAGGTGCGTGCGAGCCGCAGCCAGGGTCGCGGTGTCGGCCTCGCGCTCGGCGGCCAGGTCGAGTCGCTCCCCGGCGGCGGTGACCAGCGAGAGCCCTCGTAGGCTGTCGCCGTCCGAGACCGAACCCCAGCGCACACCGCTGCCGTGGGTGCCCGTCGCCGTCGCGCCGGCGACGGTCGGATACCAACTCGTGCCGATGTGCCGAAGAAGCAGGCCGCGGCGGGCGAGCCACG
This sequence comes from Longimicrobiales bacterium, assembly GCA_028279425.1. Taxonomy (GTDB): domain Bacteria; phylum Gemmatimonadota; class Gemmatimonadetes; order Longimicrobiales; family Gaopeijiaceae; genus Gaopeijia. Next base: position 4,553 of record JANQNV010000054.1, read on the forward strand.
CCGTTAGGGTGCGCATGGCGATCCCTCCCTCGACGCGCACCACCCCCCGTGTGCGGTCGATGCCCACGATGCGGTCGAGCCCGGTGAGGTCGACGAGAGTGTGGTCGGAGCGCGCGAGTGCGCTCGAGCTGTGGCCCGCGCCCACGGGGCGGACGCGGCCGGTTCCCTCGAGCGCGTCGGCGACCTCCTGCACACGCGATGGGCGCACGATGCGGCTCGGCCGGCATCGCACGCTGCCGCACCAGTTCCGCCAGTCGGGCATCGGCCGTCAGGCCGCGACGCGCGACGGCCGCCGCAGCGCCACACTCCCCGCCAGCGCCAGGGCCGCGAGGTACGATGCCACCCCCACGATCCCGATCACCCCATACCCCTGTGAGGGTGCGAGCGCTGCGGCGGCGATGGCGCCGGTGAACGAGCCCAGCGTGATCGGCACGATGGCGAGCGCGCCCATCCGACCGCTGGGGTCGACGTGGGCGAGGAGGGTGAGGTGGGCGGGCGCCAACCAGAGGAGGATGGCGTTGTGTCCCAGAACCGAGGCTACGAAGACCGACGATGCGGGGGCGTGCGTGGCGCTCCAGGAAAGGACGGCCATCGCGATGAAGCCGACGCCGAACACCCGATGGAGCGGCAAGCGGTCGAGGAGCGCGCTCGCCGACCCTCCCGACACGATTCCGCAGACGGCGGCGAGTCCGATGACCCGCGCGCCGGCGGTCACGCTCAGCCCCTGTTCGACCGCGATCCGCTCGAGGAATGTCCAGAGGGCGACGTTCCCGACGTAGAGCAGGCCAACCCCCAGCAGCACCCGTTTCGCTCCGGGCGGGAACAGGGTTCGGTGGCCCCGCTCGTTGCGCGAGAAGGTGGGGAGCGACCCGCCAGGCAGAAGGAGTGCGAGGGCCAGGGCTGCGAGGCCCGTCTGGGCGACGAAGAGGCCGGCCACGCCCCAGCGGAGCTCGAAGACCGGGAGCAGTTGGGTCAGGACCACGCCGGTGCCGGCGCCGGTCACGAAGAAGAGCGCGAAGAGAGCGGTAGAGCCCTGCGCGCGCGTCGCAGCGCTCCCGAGAGCGGCCATGAGCGCTCCCTCTCCCAACCCCGTCGCGACGCGGGCGAGAAGGAAGAGGGTGGGGTCGGTCGCGAAGATCGACCCCAGGTTGCCCATCAGGACCAGGAGAGCACCGCCGAGAAAGACCGTCCGGAGGCGACCGAGGCGGTTCGCGACCACCAGCGATGCAGCCGCTACTGCCATCCCCCCGATCTCGAGCGCAACGGCCACGGCCCCGAAGGTCTCGCTCTCGAATCCGCGCCCGATGGCGCCGAGGAGCAGCGGAGAGATCGTGACGCTCGACTGACCGGCCGAGGCGGCGAGCAGCATCGCGGTACGCGGAGTGCGAGGAGGGGTCACCGGCGGCCGGGGTCGGGAAGGGGCGGAGGCGTTCAACCGGATCGCGTCGTGCCCCCTCGATTCCGGCCACACGCACCCGCGGCCCGTGGTCCCTCCCATGGGCTCCGCCCCTCCCTCGACGCCGTCGCCGCCTGGCGTGCGCGTTTGCCTCGACGCACCCGCGGTCCGGGAGGAGCGCGGTTCAGGCCGCGGTGCCCAGCGCGCTTTCGATCATCGAGAGGAGTTCGTCGGCTCGGTACGGCTTCAGCATGTACCCGACGGCGCCGCCTTCCATCGCCTTGCGCATGTTCTCGGGTTGCACCTTGGCCGTCAAAAACACCACGGGGATGTGGGCGGTGCTCTCGTGTTGCCCGAGTCGGTCCATGACGATGAGGCCGTCGCCGCCGGGCAGTCCGATGTCCATGATCACGAGGTCGGGTCGTTCTCGCAGCGCGAGCGTCATCGCGAACATCGCGTCTTCGGCGCTCACGACCTCGTAGCCGGCGTGCCTCAAGCGAAGGCCCAGCCCCCGGACGATGTCGGGGTCGTCTTCCACCAGCAATATCTTCTTGGCCGTTTCCTGCATGGTTCAAATCTCCGTGGTCGGGGTCAGAGGCAGGGCGAGCCAGTCTTCGTCGCCGACTTCATCGAGTCGGGGCGCGAACGCCGGCCCTTCGGACGCCAGGGAACGCACCGTGTATTCGAGGCGGTCTCTGGCGTGTTCGATCTGTGTGAGGAGCCTGTGGACGAAGGCGGTCGTGCCTCGCCCGTCGGCTTCGAGGGCCACCAGCAGCACGCCGTGGGTGCGTGCGAAGAGAGCTTCGTCTCGACCGAGTCGCTGGATCCCCACGATCGTGGTGTAGAGGTCCTCCATGAATGGCGAGTCGCTCGGCTCCTTCTCGCGCAACATCAGCAGAGAGACCGGGGTGCCGGACAGCTCCTTTCGCCTCAGGTGCGGTGCGAGGAAGGCGGTGAGGAGTTCGTCGTCGAGCAGCGGGAGCGAGAAGCTGAAGGTCGAGCCGAGACCCACGGCCGATTGGAGCCGCATCCGGCCCCCGTGCATCTCGACGATCTGCCGGGTCACGTTGAGTCCCAGACCCGTACCCTGGGCGCCGGGGCCGTCTTCCCGATCGATCTGCACGAAGGCGCCGAAGATCTTGCCGTGGTTCTCGGGTGCGATCCCCACCCCCGAGTCGGTCACGGACACCTCGACCGTGTGATCGACGGCGCCGGCCGAGACCGTGATGGACCCCCCGGGCGGCGTGAACTTGTGCGCATTCCCCACGAGATTGACGACGACCTGGGTCACCCGATCGGGATCGCACAGTACCTGCGGGAGCGGGCCTTCGATGTGGAGTGAGAGCGTGTGGTGCTTGACCGACGCGAGCGCCTGGAGTTCGTCGACGCACCGCTCCAGAAGAGGGCCGAGATCCGTCTGCCGGCGGTCCATGCGGTACTTGCCCGACTCGAGGCGAGCGAGCTCGAGGAGGTCGCCGATCAGGCCGGTCAGCCGGTCGCAGTTCCGGACCACGGTATCGAGGTGGTGGCGCTGCTCGTCGTTGATCGGGCCGGCCACCTCGTCGACCACGAGGCTCGAGAACTCGCGGATGACGGTGAGCGGGGTGCGCATCTCGTGCGACACGGTCGATACGAATTCCGACTTCAGTCGATCGCTCTCCCGAAGTCGCGCGATCATCGCCTTGCGCTCGGTCACGTCGCGCAGGGCGATGGAGACGAGGAGGCCGTCGCGGGTCTGGATGGGCGTGGCGATGACCTCGGTCGGCAGATCGGGCCCGAGGCGCCGGGGAACGGACAGGTCGAAGGGTTCGTTCCACCTCCATGCCGGGACCGGCTTGGCGAGAGGGGAGTCGGCTGCGAACTCGGCGATCGATCGGCCGGTCAGGTCGCTGGGCTGCTCCCCGAAGAGGGTCTCGGCGCGGGAGTTCACGTCGACGATCCGGCCCTCCTCGTCGACGATGATCCCGGCGTCGGGTGCGGACTCGAGCAGCGCTCGGAAGCGCGCCTCACTGCGGGCGTGGGCATGGGCCGTGAACTGGATCGATGCCAGGAGCACGGAGAAGGCCAGCCCCGTGGCGAGTACGACGCCGGGCAGGCGGGAGGCGAACGACGCGATCCGTGCCTCGGTCGGTGCGCCTCGGAAGGCGAAGGTCACCCCCCCGAACTTGAACGCCGCCGTCCCGTCGGTGTCGTCGTGGGCGCCCGGCCCCTCCACGACCCGGACGCCCCCCACGTCGAGTCCCAGCTCGTATCCCTCGACCATCCGATCGAGCTCCATGGCCGCGGTGAGGTCGAGTTGCGCGACGAGAAAGGCGGTGTCGCGCGAAGCCAGCGCGACCGGAGCGACGAGGAGGGAGCGATACCGTCCGTCGCGATGCAGAAGGGGTGGGGTGATCTGTGGGAACCGTTTGGTGGCTCCGGCCCGCGCCGCCTGCCACCCGACGGGCTGATCGAAGGCGCCGACCAGAGGGGCTGCGCTCGAGGAGTCCGGTACCGACCACACGATGTCTCGCTCGCGGCTCACCAACGCGACCGGGAGTCCGTCGAGAGCGTCGCGCGAGAAGTACGCCGCGTCGAGGCGCCAGTCCTCGGTCGTGGGGTACGCGCCGCTGGAGGCGCGCACGGCGATGCGGTGCAGCCGATCGACGCGGTGACGGAGACTTTCCATCGCGTGGTCCGCCACCTGATCGGTCCATTCCTGGGTGATCGCGGTGCGGATCACCTCGTCCCGCGCGATCAGCCCCTCGCGCACGGTGAGGGTGACCACGATCCCGAGGAGCACGGGAAGCCAGTGGAAGGCCCGGCGGGCGACCGGTGAACCCAGGCTGAGCACGGCACCGCCCCCCGCGGCGACGAGCCAGAACAGCGTGGCCGTGTGGCCGGCCACTCGGGTCGACGTCACGGCGCCGAGGGCGGGGTCCAGCTCGAGGAGGTAGACCACGAGAACGGCGGAAGCGAGCAGGCCGACGAACCCGATCCCTACGGCCATCATGGCGTACCGGCGGGAGCCTGGCGGAGGCGCGCTGACGGCGAGCAGCACCACGGTCCCGGTGGCGAGGAATCCGACGGCCGTCCAGGCGCTCATTCGGCCCGGATGCGAGGTGCGCGTACTGACGTACGCTTCGACGAGGAGTTGGTCGATGCCCAGGTCGAGATTCAGGCCGTACTGGAGGAGGGTCGCGGCGGCCACCGTGACGATGAACGATCCGGTCATCGCGAGAGTCCACCCTCCCAGGCGGCTCCGCATGGCGCCCGACCCGAGGGATACCACGAAGAGCGCGGCCGCGGCGGCGAGGAAGGCGAGTGCCGTGTTGACCTGCATCGGCGCGAATCCCGGCCCGATCTGGATCAGGCCTCGCGTTCCGGTACCCCATCCGACGAGGACCGCGGCCGCGACGGCGGCCGTGATCGCCGCGCAGACGATCGCGAGTGCTCGAGGTCCATTCGGCATCCCTGCCTCCTAGGCTGCGATTCAGAGGGTGCTCCGTTCGAGTCTCGGCGGGAAAGCCGCGATCTAAAGGCGGGATCACCCCTTGATGCCGGGTGATCTCGTGTATAGCTTCCTAAGCTTGTTCCGAAGCCACGCCATTTTCGCGTTCCTCCGCTTCGTGCCGGTGGGGCGCAGCAGGCTCGGAACAGCAGTGCGGTAGGGTACCGAAGCGGTCAAACGGGGCAGACTGTAAATCTGCTGGCTCAGCCTTCGAAGGTTCGAATCCTTCCCCTACCATGAGGCGGTCTCGAAGACAGATGCGGGAGTAGCTCAGTTGGCTAGAGCATCAGCCTTCCAAGCTGAGGGTCGCGGGTTCGAGTCCCGTCTCCCGCTCTTGGTCCGGTGGAACGGACCGTACGAGGCGCTCCGATAGCTCAGCGGTAGAGCGCTTCCTTGGTAAGGAAGAGGTCCCGGGTTCAAACCCCGGTCGGAGCTTCCCCGGTGTTTCGGGGAGTGAGATTTCGATTCCTGCGCAACTCGGATCCGGCGCCTGCGGGTCCCACACAACACGCACGAGGGCGAGCGAATGGGCAAGGCGAAGTTTGAGCGGACGAAGCCGCACGTGAACATTGGGACGATTGGTCACGTGGACCACGGCAAGACGACGTTGACGGCTGCGATCACGCAGATTCAGGCCAGCCAGGGTCTGGGTGATTTTGTTGCGTTCGAC
>JANQNV010000056.1 GCA_028279425.1 Longimicrobiales bacterium
CTTCTCCTTCGACCAATACGCCGGGGCGAAGAACGACTTCGACCTGTTCGGGAATCGAATCCGACTCGACGCCGCCCCGCGCTCGGCCCGGCGCTTCGACTCGAACCCGGAGTGGCAGACCGGCCGTATCGTCGAGCTCAATGCGGCCGCTGTCGTCCGTGAACAGAGTCCGCCGGAGAGGCGCAGCGGGATCCAGCGAGGTGAGGGTGACCTGCGCCACCGGAATCGGACTGCCTTGCTCGTCCACGACCGTCACCACCACCGGAGGGCGCGGGTTCGGTAACTCGAGCTCGATCTCCGTGCGTTCTCCTTCCTTCACCTGGGCGGGCTCCCTCAGCACGATGCGATCGATCTCGTCGGGGCGCGCGACCGAAAGGACCACCTCCTCGGGAACCGCAGCAAACGCGAACGTCCCGTCCGTGGCAGTCATCGTGGTGCGCTCGAGGGTTCCTCGAGTCGCGGTGAGGTCGACCCGCGCACCCGCGACCGGTCGCCCATCCTCGTCGACGAGACGGCCTTCGAGCGTGCCTCCGCGGTGCAGCACGACTTTCACGTCAGCTTCGCCGCCGGGCCCGAGCGTGACCGGTTGGCTCACGGCCTCGACGTAGTCCGGGTGCCGCACCAGCGCGCGGACCCGACCCGGTGTGACCGGACGAGCGGTGAACTTGCCGTCGATACGGGAGACCCAAGGGGCCGTCGCGATCACCGGCGCACCGCCATCGGACGCCGCGGGATCGCCGGTCCACGAACCTCCCCAAGGAGCGGAAGCACGAGGGATGGGGGGAATCGGTCCGGGCATCACGCCCAGCTCGCCCGCGGGGATGAGCGGACGCGGCCCGGCGATGGCCCAGTCGAAGTGCGTGCGGCGAAAGTCGATCAGCAGGGGAGTCTCCGCGATCGGCAAGCCATCGATGTCCGTCCCGATGACTTCGATGCTGGCGCCGGCCACCGGGTATCCGTCGCTGTCCTCCACCTCTCCGCGCAGCACGCCGCCCCGCAGTAGCGGTATGCGCACCGGGCCGTCGAGCTCCTCGGGGACCGCGACCGCAGCGCGCGCCACGAAGCCGTCCGCCCGCGCGGCGAGGGTCGCGGGACCCCGGGGCAACGGGCCGAGGGTGATGGTTCCGTCGGTCCCCGTGCGTCCGAGAACGGGAAACGAGCTCAGTCCGCTCTCCACCAGCACCACGTCGGCGGCGGGGACCACGATGGGGTTGTCGCCCTCGCCATCCGTCACGAGGGCGGTCACCATCCGGCCGGTTCGGAGGGTGAGCGTGACCTCGAGAATCGCTCCCCGTTCCAGCTCGACACCGATGGACGTATCGGAGACCTCACTGCCGCGCAGTGCACGGAGGTCGTAGGCACCGGCCAGGAGTCCCGAGACCCGCGCCCATCCACGCTCGTCGACGGTCGCCTGCCGTGCCGGCCAGAGTCGCGAGCCAGCGATGGTGACGACCGCCCCCGGTGCCGGCTCCCCCGCATCGGTCACGACCCGGACGAGGAGCGTCCCGAGCCGGCGGAGCACCAAGGTCACGTCCCCGCTGACTTCGGAACGGGTGATCGTTTCGTACCCCAGAGCCTGAGCCCGAACCGTCCACGGCGGCGCAGTCAACCGATCGAGCACCGCCATGCCGCGTACGTCGGTCAAGTTGCCAATCGGAAGAGGATCCGCCCCCGTGACCAGCACCGTTGCGTTCAGGATGGGCTGGTCTTCCTCGTCGATCGTCCGCACCACCAGCCGATGGGCTTCGGGCAAGAGGACCCGACGCTCCCGAGGCTCGGGACCCACCACCAACTGGGTCGAGACGCGCGCCGAACCCTCCGCGGTCACCGTGACCCAGGAAACGCCACGGGGTAGCTCGTCGAAATCGACTCGCCCGTTCGCGTCGGTCGTGCCCTCGGCGGCGAGAAAGCTGCGATCGCGTGCAATCCAGAACACGCGCACCTCCGCGTCGGCGACACCGGCGCCCTCGCATTCCGCGCCTCCATCCGCGCACGGCACGCTCGCCACCACGTGAACGGCGAGTCGGCCGTCTCGGTTCGAGACGTCGACCGGTGGCGGGGGCGCCCCC
>JANQNV010000064.1 GCA_028279425.1 Longimicrobiales bacterium
CCCGGCCGACGACGTGGTCGGAAGCGACGCGATCGTGATCAACGACGTCCTCGCGTCGGAGTTGGGGCTGGGCGCGTCGACCGTCGGGTCGCGGGTTACCGCAGTCGGGAGGGACTTCGCCTACCCTGGAGGCGGCTACCGCACCTGGGAGGTGATCGGGGTCGTCGAGGCCACTCGCGACGACGGACTGCGCAACGCCCCTCCGCCGGAGCTGTTCTTTCTTCGTCGAGGCACTCCCGACGCGCCGTGGGGGTGGATCGGGCGAGAAGCCCTCCTCGCCCTCGATACGCGTGGCCCCGTCGACGACGATGCACTGCGAGCGGCTCTTGCGACCGTCGATCCGCTCCTGGCTCTCGACGACGTCCAGACCCTCGAGGGGCGACTCGCGGCTTCGCTGGCCGTCGAGCGCATGGTCCGCGTCCTGCTGACCGGTCTCGGCGGACTCGGTATGCTGCTCGCCGCCGTGGGGATCTACGGCGTGATGTCGAGCTTCGTCGAGCGGCGCATTCCGGAAATGGGCGTGCGGTTGGCGCTCGGCGCCTCCCACTCCGTCGTCGCCCTCGACGTGATGAAACGCGCCATGATTCCGGTCGGTGTCGGGATCGCGACCGGCTTGGTCCTGATGCAAGCCGTCGCCCCGGCCCTCGACGAGCTCCTGTTCGAGGTCGGCCCCACCGACGCAACCACCTTGGGTGGCGCGACACTGCTGGTTCTCACGGCCGGCTTCCTCGCCGCCTGGCTCCCCTCACGGCGCGCGATTCACGCCGACCCGGTCCGCTCGCTCTCGCGAGACTGACCGTCCGTCAGTCCTCGTCCCAGTCCTCCCACCCCTCGTCCTCGTCCTCGTCGTCGTCGCCATCCTCGCCATCGTCGTCGTCGTCGTCGAGGTCGTCGTCGTCATCCCACTCGTCGTCGCTCCAGTCGTCGTCGTCGTCGTCATCGTCTTCGCCCGACCACAGACGCTCCTCCCAGTCTTCGTCATCGTCCATGGCGTCGATTCGACGTACTGACGTCGAGCCCGGCACCTCCGCCCGCAGCGGCCTTTCGAACATGCGGTCCTCCGTCGATGGAAGGGATTCGTGTTCGGGACCGCCCCCGAACGCCGCGAAGCTACCCGCCCGCCCCAAGCTGTCAAGACAGTAGGCGCGAAGGCTGTCCGGACGGTCGCCGGTGTTGGCCGGGAGCCGCATTGGGTACCATGTCCCGCACCACCCTCCCTCCGACCCGAACGGTATGGCCCCCTCCTTCTCATCGACCGATGGGCTCGCCCGCGAGCGACGCCCGCCGGGTGCCTTCGCAGCCGACGTGCGCAGTTGGGTGCAGCGAATCCCGGAGGGTAAGGTCGCCAGCTACGGGGACATCGCCGCGCTCGCGGGATCGCCGCGGGCGGCGCGAGGGGTGGGTGCCGTACTCAACGGGCTGACCGAAGGAAGCGACGTCCCCTGGTGGCGGGTCGTGAACCGGTCGGGGGAGCTTACCATCCCGGCCGAGTTGGGTCGCCGAAGCCTGCAGCGCACTCTCCTGATGAGCGAAGACGTGCGCTTCACTCCGGGCGGGCGGGTCGATCTCGCGCGACACCATTGGACCGGGCCCGACGGAGAGTGACGACCCCGGCTTCCTCCCCGGATCCACCCTCCCTCGGATGGCGCGCGGCTCTGGCCGCCCTCGCCCGCCTACCCCAGGGCGTGTTGAGCCGTGCAACGGGGGCCGCGGCCGATCTCCCGGTGCCACGCGTCCTGCGGCCCCTCGTCATCGGCGGTTTCGCCCGTGCCGTCGGTATCGACGTGGCCGAGGCCGCCATGCCCGTTCGAGACTACGCCTCCGTCAACGCCTTCTTCGTGCGCCGACTGAAGTCGGGCGCGAGGGTGTTCCCCAGCGACCCGGGAATCCTCGCATCGCCGGTGGATGGCATCGTGGGACAGGTGGGTACCATCGTGGACGGCCAGGCGCTGCAGGCCAAGGGGCGTTCCTACCGGGTGGCCGACCTGCTCGGTGCGCAGAGCGACACGAGCCGGTTCGAGGGCGGCGTGTACGCGACGATCTATCTGTCGCCCCGACACTACCATCGCATCCACACGCCGCTACCCGGCCGCATCCGATCCGCCCGACACGTGCCCGGCAGGCTCTTCCCGGTGAACCGGCCGGCCGTGCAGTGGGTCGACGAGCTGTTCGCGGTCAACGAGCGCCTCGTGGCGCACATCGACACGACGGCGGGCCCGGTCGCGGTTGTGGCGGTGGGCGCCTTCAACGTCGGCCGGATCTCGGCCGCCTTCGATCCCGCGTGGTCGGGGCGAGCCGGCACCTCGGTGACCAACCGCGGGCGGGCTCCCGAGGCACGGCGGGACTACGACCCTCCGAAGACCGTCGAGGCCGGCGACGAACTGATGGCCTTTCACCTCGGCTCGACCGTGGTTCTCCTCGCCTCGCCCGAGTTCGAACTCCTGGAAGGGGTCGCACCCGAACTCGAGGTGCGGGCCGGACACCCTCTGGCCTCGACCTGACGACGGAAGCATGATTCCGAGGGCCCGAAAACGAGCCCTTCACATCCGATGCCTTCGACCAACGACCGACCATCGTGCCATCGAACAATCCCCTCCTCCTGGACGCCCGGCCCATCCCCTTCGACCAGATCTCGGGCGAGCACGTCGAACCGGGAGTGCGACAGATCCTCGAGCGGGGCCAGCAACGGCTCGAAGCGCTCGCCGGCTGCACCGAACCCCCGACCTTCGACAACACCCTCGTGGCGCTCGGGGAGTTGACCCGGTGGGTGGCCGAACGACTGGTCCCCGTCTCGCACCTGCTCTCCGTCGCGGAGACGCCGGCGCTCCGCGAAGCCTACAACACCGTCCTTCCCGACATCGCGCAGTTCTGGACGCGGCTGTCGCTGCACGATGGCCTGTGGACGCGCCTGCGAGCCCTCGAAGCTTCCGACGAAGGCCGCGCCCTCTCGGGGTTGAAGCGCCGTCACCTCGACAAGACCATGCTCGAGTTCCGCCGCTCGGGAGCCGATCTCGACCCCGATGGCCGTGCTCGCCTCGAAGAGCTCCATGTGCGGCTCTCCACCCTCCAACAACGCTTCGGCGAAAACGTGCTCGATGCCACGGCGGGCTGGGAGTTGTTGATCGACGACGAGAACCGTCTCGACGGGATCCCAGAGGCCCCGCGCCGGCGTTTCGCTGCCGCGGCTGCTGCCTCGGATCGTGAGGGATGGCTCCTCTCCCTCGACATGCCGTCGGTCGAACCGGTCCTGAAGTACGCGCACGACCGCGGTCTCCGCGAAACCGTGTTCACCGCCTACACGACTCGCTGCCGAGCGGGTGAGCACGACAACCGGCCGCTTCTGCTGGAGATCCTCGCCCTGCGCACCGAACAGGCCGAACTCCTCGGCTACGCCGGCTTCCCGGACTACGTGCTCGAAGACCGCATGGCGCGCTCCGAGGCCCGGGCGCGCGGGTTTTCGTCGGAGTTGGTCGAGCGAGCGCGGCCCTTCTGGCGTCGCGATGTCGAGCAGCTGCGGTCGCATGCCGAGGATCTGGGATTCGATCGCCTCCACCCGTGGGACGTCTCCTACGTCAGCGAAGACCTCCGGCGCACCCGCTACGAACTCGACGACGAGGCGCTCCGGCCCTGGTTCCCCCTCGATCAGGTGCAGGCGGGGCTGTGGCAACTCGCCCAGCGGGTCTTCGGGCTGACCATCGAAGAGGACCCGATCGACGAGGTCTGGCACGAAGACGTCCGACACTACCGGATCCTGGCCGACGACGGGGTCCTGCTCGGCACCTTCTATACCGACTGGTTCCCGCGCAAGGAAAAGCGCCAGGGCGCGTGGATGAACGACTTCCGCTCGGGAGGACCCCGGGGCGACGGCGGGTTCGATCCGCACGTCGGGGTCATCTGCGGAAACTTCACCCCGCCGCAGGAAGGGCGGCCGGCACTGCTCACGCATCGGGAAGTCGAGACTCTCTTCCACGAGTTCGGACACCTCCTGCATCACGCCACGTCGAGGGTGCCGATTCGAGCGCGCGGCGGCCTCAACGTGGCGTGGGACTGGGTCGAACTCCCGAGCCAGATCATGGAGAACTGGACGTGGGAGCGGGAGGCGCTCGACCTCTTCGCCCGGCACCACGAGACCGGAGAGCCGCTCCCCGATGCACTCTTCGAGCGCATGCAGGCGGCACGACGCTTCATGGGGGGCTGGCGGATGATGCGCCAGCTCAGCTTCGGCACCGTCGATCTCGAGCTTCATGGCCCGTGGGCGCGCGACATGCTCTCCAACGACGTCGGCCCGGACGACCTGATGCGCTGGGCCGAGCAGCGGTTCACCGACTTCTCACCGGATCCCGCGTTCGCGCGCTATCACATCCTGACCTCCTTCACCCACCTGTTCAGCGGAGGGTACGCGGCCGGCTATTACAGCTACCTGTGGTCGGAGGTGCTCGAGGCCGACGCATTCTCGCGCTTCAAGCAGGAGGGCATCTTCAACCGCGATACCGGACGCTCCTACGTGGAGGCGATCCTGAGCCGCGGCGACAGCGCCGACCCGGAAGAGCTGTTCCGCGAGTTCCTGGGACGCGACCCCGACTCCCAGGCGCTTCTCGACCGAAATCTGGGCCCGGTCCCGGCGTAGTTACCGACAGTATCCCCGCACACGAGACGCTCCATGAAGCTCCAGCCCGTCGTCGCCACCGTCGCCGTCCTCGCCTGCACGCTCCTCGCGGCGGCGTGTACCGAGGAGCAGGGCGCCTTCGGGGACGCCTCGTCGATCGTCGCGGCGGTGCCGACGTCCAGTTGGACGTCTGTGGCGGATTCGGTCTACTCCAGCCTCGAGTCGACGATCTACACGGTGCGCGACGAGAAGATGTTCACGGTCACGCACGTCGACCCCGCCGACCCCGGGGTGTGGGAGGAGCTGCGACGCTTCCGCCAGCTGCTCGTCGTTGGCCCCGCTGAGGCCGAGTGGATCGCCCCGGTGCTCGACGCAGCGGGTAGCGCCCCCTCGTCCAACGGAGTCGTGCAAGCCTTCGACATCTGGGCGCGCGGCCAGACCGTGACGGCCGTGGTGACGAGCGGCCTCGACCAGCTCGCACCCGAGTTTCTTGGCTCGCTCGGCGAACTGCATGGCCTGTACGATGCGCAGTACCGACAACTCGCCGAGGCGCGGATGTTCATCTCCGGGCGGGACTCCGCACTCGCCGACACGCTTCGCAACGACGCGCGCTTCTCGATGCTCCTGCCCAACGTCTACACCTGGGCCAGTCGGGACTCGGTCTACGTGTTCCGCAACGACAATCCGGACCCCTCGGAGCTGATCCGCCAGGTGGCCGTCACCTGGGCCAGTCCGATCCCCGAAGGCATGGAGGGGGAGGACTTCCTGGCGTGGCGCGAGGAACTCGCCCAGAAACACTACACCGACGAGCAGGTCAACATCCTCGAAAACGTCCAGGCCAACCGGCTCGACCACGACGGCCTGGACGCCTACCAGATCCAGGCGGTGTGGCAGAGTCCGCCGGGCGCGTGGCCCGCCGGCGGCCCCTTCGTATTGCGGGCCGTGGAGTGCCCGGCGCAGGAGCGGATGTATCTGATCGACGCCTGGCTGTATGCGCCCGGGAAGGAGAAGTACCAGTACATGATCCAGCTCGAGCGGATCCTGGATTCCTTCGAGTGCGTCGCCTGAGCCGCTCCTGGCCGGCCGTCCCGTGGAGTGGGCCGAAGACTCCAGCGAGCCGTCGCCTCTAGCGGGCCTGCCTCTGGCGGGCCGTAAACTTCAGCGGGCGAAGGTGTCGCAGCTCTGGGGGTCGCCCGTCTCGAGGCCCCTGCGGAGCCATTGCTGCCGCTGGGCCGACGATCCATGGGTGAACGCCTCCGGGACGACGTCGCGTCCCGCCCGCCTCAGCATGCGGTCGTCGCCGATCGCCGCGGCGGCGGCCAGCCCCTCCTGCACGTCTCCGGCTTCGAGCGCGATCGAGGTGCCGCGGTTGGCGTGGTGCGCCCACACCCCCGCGTAGCAGTCGGCCTGGAGTTCCAACCGCACCGACAGGGCGTTGGCCTCGGCCTGGGAGCGCCCGGCCTGGAGCCGACGCACCTCGCTGGAGGTGCCGAGCAGATTCTGCACGTGGTGCCCGACTTCGTGGCCGATCACGTACGCCGCCGCGAAGTCACCGGCTCCCCCCATTCGAGCCAGATCGTCGAAGAAGGTGAGGTCCAGGTAGACTTCCTGCCCCGGGGGGCAGTAGAACGGACCCATCGCCGAGCTGCCCATTCCGCACGCCCCCGCCGACGTGCGTCCGGAAAACAGTACGAGGCGGGGCTGTCGATAGGTCGACCCCGATGCTCGAAAGATCTCGCCCCACACGTCTTCGGTCGACGCGAGCATCACCGAGGTGAAATCGGCCGCCTCGGTCTGCTCGGCAGGAGGCGGGCCGGCCGGAGCACCGCCTGCCGCTCCCCCGCCCAACATCTGCAGCAGTGCGCGCGGGTCACCCCCGAGGAGCATGACGATGATCGCCACGACCACGAGGCCCAGCCCCCCACCCGCCGCCGCTCTCCGTCCGCGACGGTCTTCGATGTTCGAACTGCGGCGTCCCGACTTCCAGCGCATCGTTTGACTCCCGGGGTTGGGGGGCGGCGGTCAGAATGCCGTCGCCGCCCCCCACCGCGCAATGCGGGGGCCCCATGCTCGCCGCCGCCGCGCAAGGCGGCGCCCCGGGCGCCCGCGATCCGCGACGGACGGGCCGCCCGGATCAACGCGCGAAACGCGCCGCCCCGAAGGTGACCCGGACGCCGAACTGTGCCTGCCACTGCGAGTCGGGAGTGAGGGTCGCCCACGGATCCGACGCGCGCAGGGCGCCATCGTCGCCGCGGGAGGGCAACACCGCTCCGGCCCATCCCGACTGGATCACGCGGGACTGCTCGGCACGACGAAGCGGCTCGATGAGCGATACCACCGGGTTGATCGTGTCGATGTTGCCCCAGTCCCGGTTGAGCAGATTCAGCACGTTGATCAGGTCCCCTTCGAAGCGGACCTCGGCTCCCAGGGCCCGGAGCGTGTGAGACAACCGGAGGTCGAGACGGTTCTGCCAGGGCGCGCGGCAGGAGTTGCGCTCCATGATCGACCCGCGGTTGGCCTGCAGGCAGGCGTCGTTGTCGAGGGCGTTGCCGAGCAGCTGCCACAGGGCGATCCCTCCGGGTACCTCCGTCGCTTCGTTGGGCACGTAGATCGCGTCGTTGGTGCGGTCGAAGGCCGGGCCGAGCCCCGGGTACCCGTCACCGTTGAGATCACCGCGATAGACGTAGGTGAAGGGGAGCCCCGACTGGCCGGTGTAGAGCAGCGAGACCTGCGTATCGTCGAGTCCGGCGAAGGGTGCACCGTAGATCGACAAGACGACCTTGTGCGGGCGATCGAAGTTCGAGGTGATGATCTGGGGCCGGTTCGGGTCGAAATTGCTCGGGTTGAATCCGTAGTTGGACACCATGTCGGCCGACACGAGACTCATCCGGTCGTACGACTTGGCGAACGAGTAGCCCGTCTGGAACGCGAGTCGATCGGTGAGGTTGCCGCGCATTTCGCCGGTGAACGCGACCGCCCAGTCGTCGGATTCGTTCGTGGCCAGCAAGACCTGCTCGTAGCCGGCGAGCTCGCGGTTGGGAGCGAACCCCCGTGGCGCCTGCCGCCCGAAGTACCGGCGATCGAAGCCGCCGTACCCATCCACCGGCCCCGTGTCGGTGGGCGAATCGAGGTTCACCTCCTGGAGTGCGACCTGGTTGACGGCGCGGTTGTACAGGAAGCCCAGCGATCCGCTGATGTCTTCCGACAGCTCGTGATCGACCCCGACCGAGAACTTGATGTCCTGCGGATACTTGAAGTCCTCGTCGAAGACGGTGACGGTCCGCAACTGCTGGAAGTCGGACCGGATGCACCCGGTGATCGGGGGGCCGTTGAGGTCGAGCTGGGGGACGGCGGTCGCGGGTTGTGGGTCGTCGGTCACACGACCGTTGCACAGCGCCGTGACCGATCTGAGGCCGTTGTTGTGAAAGGCGTTCGACAGCCACACATACGGAAGCTGGCCCACGAACATGCCCGCGCCGCCCCGCACCTGCGTCGTCCGTTCGGCCGAACTCTGCCAGTTGAAGCCCCAACGGGGCGAGAGCAGGATCTGTCCCGACGGCACATTCGAGGTGCTGTGGCCGAAGGCCTGCAGAACCTCGGGGTTTTCGGCCGGCGTATCCAGCACGAAGGGCACATCGGCGCGCAGCCCGAAGTGCATGGTCAGTCCTCGGCCCGAATCGATCTGGTTCTGGACGAACGCCCCCCACTCGGTCACTCGAATCCCGACATCGGGCGACTGCCCGTCGAGCAGGATCGTGCGCTGGTAGCGCTGCGGAGCGTTGTTCGCGAAGTCGTTGCTCGAGGCGTAGTAGTAGTCGCCCAGGGAGCCCGGTAGGTACCGGTGCGTCATGTCGTGGAAGGCGCCGGTGACCCCGAAGGTGTAGTTGCTTCGTGCGGGCGACCAGTTGATGGAGTTGGTGAAGCGCACGGTGGTTTGCTCGAGGTCGTTGTCCTGAGCGAAGAACTGTGCGCCGGCCCGAAGCGGACGCTGGAATCCCGAGCCCTCGATCGAGCTGACCGCGTCGATTTCGATCTGCGGAAAGCCCGTCGCCGGGCGCGTCCCGTCGGACGAGTACTGCACGCTCAGGTTCAGCTCGTTGCTGGCCCGATCTCCAAAGGGCGAGAAGAGCTGCACCGTGGTCGTGTTGTTGGTCGCCTCGCGAAAGACCGCGTTGGACCCCAGCTCGTACGGCTCGAACCCGGTCCGGTTGGGGCTCTCGTCGTTGGTGGCGCTCGCGAAGATGTTGCGGATCGTCAGGCGACTGCCATTGCCGAAGTTCCAGTCGATCCGTCCGAAGACGTTGGCGAGCCCGAGCGTCAGCGGATAGGCCCCGGCATCGCCGGCATCGGCCCCCCAGCGACTGTCGAACAGCGACGAGATCTGGTCGATCGACTCGTTGGAGATCCGTACGAGAAGGGGGTTGTCGCGGCCGAGATTGAACCCGACGGGCGGCTGCGTACGCTCCTCGAACTCGCCCGACACGAAGAAGTGAAGCCGGTCGCGGAGAATGGGCCCGCCGACGGATCCCCCGAACAGGGTGCGCTCGACCCCGGATGCCTCGACCGGCCCGGTGGGAAGGTTGAGGTCTCCGATCAGGGCCTCCGTGCGATTCACGGCGAGAAAGCGCGAGTGCCACTCGTTCGTGCCGTTTTTCGTGATCGCGTTCAGCACCCCGCCGGTGAATCCCGACAGCCGTACGTCGAAGGGTGCCACGAGCACCTCGTACTGCGCCACGGCGTCGAGTGGGATGAGCTTCGCGCCCGCCTGCGCCCCCGGGACCCCACCCGCCGTCAAGCCGAAGAGGTCCTGGTTCAACAGACCGTCGATGAGGATCGAGTTGTAGCGGTCGTTTTGGCCCGCGATGGAGAATCCTCCGCCCTCGGTGGTCTTCACCAGCGGCGACAAGACGGCGAGCTCCATGATGTTGCGCGAGAGGATCGGAATCGCCTCGACGGTGCGTTCGTCGAGTCGCGTGGCCGGCCCCACCTGGTCGGGGGTGAAGATCTCGGCTCGCGCTGCGTTGACCTCGATCCCCTCGAGGTCGATGGCCTGCTCGTTGGCTGTGAACGAGAAGGTGAGCGTCTCGCCGACCTGCAGCTCGATGTCTTCCCGGATGATGTCGGCGAAGCCCAGAGCCTGGACGGTCAGGACGTAGGGTCCGCCGGGCTGGAGCAGCTGCAGGAGGAAGCGACCCTCGGGCGTCGTGGACGTACTGCGTTGTGCACCGGTCTCCGTCTGTCGGATCGTCACGGTCGCGAAGGCGACCGGGGCTCCGTTGGCCTGCACGACCGTGCCTCGGATGGCCGACGTGGTACGAGACTGGGCCGCGATCGGGCTCGCCCCGCCCACGAGGAGCGCGAAAGCCGCGAATGTGAGGCCGATATGCACCGCGCCGGGGCGGGCACGCGAGTCGAGAAGTCGCAACATGCAGATGGTCCAGATCGAGACGAAGAGGTGGCCCAACGAGGCCGCTGGAGAGACAGACACGCCAGCGAGAGTGCTGTGCCTCCCCCCGCCGCCGCCACTGCGGGAGCAAGATACCGCATTCCTCCGCTGCCGAAAGCAGGCGGATTTGGAGAGGTCGCGACCGGGGCCTAGAGTAGAGGCCCGACTCCGACCCCTCGCCCCTGTCCCACTACGCCCGTGTCGTTCGTCCACCTCCACACCCACTCGGAATTCTCACTGCTGGACGGGGCCAACCGCATCACCGATCTCGTGCGACGTGCGGCGGAGTTCGAGATGCCCGGGGTAGCCCTGACCGACCACGGCTGCATGTTCGGGGCGTGGACCTTTCAGAAGGCGGCGCGGGCCGCGGGGGTCAAGCCGATCCTTGGCATGGAAGCCTACGTGGCTCCGGGCGATCGACGCGATCGGTCGCGATCTGGCAAGGGCGACCGAGCGTACTACCACCTCGTGTTGCTCGCGCGCGACCGCGAAGGGTATCGCAACCTCGTGAAGCTCTCGTCGCTCGGCTATACGGAAGGGTTCTACCACAAGCCGCGCGTCGACCGTGAACTCCTGCGCAAATACAGCGAAGGGCTGATCGTCTCGTCGGCCTGCCTCGCCGGCGAGGTGGCGCGCCACCTGATGGCCGACGACCTCGCCGGTGCTCGTGAGGCGGCCTCCTGGTACGCCGAGGTGTTCGATGGACGGTACTACCTCGAGGTCCAGGGGCACGACTCGGAGGGTCAGGACGAGTTGAACCGCAAGATCTTCGCCCTGGGCGAAGACCTCGGCCTGCCCGTGATCGCCACCAACGACGCCCACTTTCTGTCGGAGGGGGACCACGAGGCGCACGACGTGTTGTGCTGCATCGGCCTCGGAAAGGACCGCAACGATCCGAATCGGCTCCAGTACGATCGCGGGCTCTACTTCAAAAATGGGCCCGAGATGCTCGAGCGGTTTCCCGACCGGCCCGACGTGTTGGAGAACACCCTCGCCATCGCCGACGCGGTCGACCTCTCGTTCGACAAGCAATACCACCTCCCGGAGTTCCCCCTTCCGCAGGGACACGACGACGAGAACGGCTTCCTCGAGTACCTCAGCCTCGAAGGCGCGAAGCGTCGATTCGGCGGCACCCTGACGGCCGAAGCTCAGGAGCGCCTCGACTACGAATTGGGCGTCATCAAGGGCACCGGATATGCCGGGTACTTCCTGATCGTCCAAGACTTCATCGCGTGGGCGCGCGCGCAGGGGATCCCGGTCGGACCCGGGCGCGGCTCGGCAGCCGGCTCGCTCGTGGCCTATGCACTCGGCATCACGAACCTCGATCCGCTGGAGCACGACCTGCTCTTCGAGCGCTTCCTCAATCCCGAGCGGGTGTCGATGCCCGATGTCGACATCGACTTCTGCTTCGAGCGCCGGGGTGAGGTGATCGAGTACACCCGCCAGAAGTACGGCAAGGAGGCGGTGGGCCAGATCATCACCTTCGGGACCATGAAGTCGCGCGCGGTCATCCGCGATGTCGGGCGTACCCTCGGATTCGAACCCGGCGAAACGGACCGGATCGCCAAGCTCATCCCCAACGCCCCCGGGCAGAGCCTCACGGTGAGCGAGGCCGTGAAGGACCTGAAGGAAGTGCGCGGGCTCTACCAGCTCGACGAGCGACACCGCCAGCTCTTCGACTACGCGATGACCCTCGAGGGTCTCTCGCGCCACGCATCCGTCCACGCGGCGGGGGTCGTGATCGCTCCGGGACCCATCGACGACTACGTGCCCGTCTGCGTCCAAACCGGGAAGAACAGTACCGAAGACGGGATGGTCGTCACCCAGTACGACATGAACTGTCTCGAAGAGGCAGGCATGCTCAAGATGGACTTCCTGGGGCTGAAGACGCTGACGGTGGTGCACGACGCGGTCGAGATGGTGAAGGCCCGGACCGGCGCCCTCCGACATCCGAAGACCGGGGTCGAGTACGACAGCATGGACGACGTGCCGCTCGACGACCCCGACGTCTATCGCATGCTCGCGCGCGGTGGCACGAGCGGCGTCTTCCAGTTCGAGTCCTCGCTGGCCACCGACAAGCTGCGCTCGATGCGGTGCGACCGCTTCGACGACCTCGTGGCGACCAACGCGCTCATTCGACCCGGCCCTCTCGATTCCGGGATGACCGACGTCTACATCCGCCGAAAGCTCGGTCAGGAACCGGTCCGCTACGACCACCCCGATCTCGAGAAGTCCCTGGAGCCGACCTACGGGATCATCGTCTACCAGGAACAGGTCATGCGGATCGCCAACGTCCTCGCCGGCTTCACGCTCGGCGAGGCCGACGTTCTGCGAAAGGCGGTCGGAAAGAAGAACGCGAAGCTCATCGCCGAGCAGCTCGAGAAGTTCGTAGCGCGCGCGGTCGAGCGAGGAGTCGACGAAAAGACCGCGCGAGATCTGGCCGATCAGATCGAGACCTTCGGCCGGTACGGGTTCAACAAGAGTCACTCGGCCGCCTACTCGCTGGTCAGCTACCACACCGCCTGGTTGAAGGCGCACTACCCGGCCGAGTTCATGGCGGGTCTCCTCTCGTCGGTGCTCGACAAGACCGACGACGTGGTGAAGTACATCGCCGAATGCCGTGATCTCCCGCGCCATCTGCCCGACCTCGACGACGGGGTCGAGGTGCTGCCCCCCGACGTGAACGAGTCGGGTTGGAAGTTCACCGCCATCGGCGGACGTCAGGTTCGGTTCGGCCTGGGTGCGGTGCGCGGCGTCGGATCGTCGGCCGTGAAGTCCGTCCTGGATGCCCGCCGAGACGGTCCCTTCACGTCGCTCTTCGATTTTCTCGAGCGCATCGACGTCCGCGCGCTCAACAAGCGCGCCTGCGAGGCCCTCATCGCGGCCGGGGCGCTCGATGCGTTCGGATACCGCTCCCAGCTGCTCGCGGGGCTCGACACCGCCTACCAGGAGGTGCTCACGCGCCGGGCCGAGGAAGAGGCGGGGCAGGCGACCCTGTTCGGGGGCGACGCGGGTCCCGGGCTCGCGCGCCAGCCCCCCCCTCTGCCCGAGGTCGCGGACTGGCCGGAGCCGGAACGGCTGGCCCGCGAGAAGGAGGCGCTCGGCTTCTTCATCAGCGGCCACCCCCTGGACCGCTTCCGCGACGTGGTACAGGCGTTCGACCACGTCAACTCGCGCAATCTCGCCGAGTTCGCCGGTCAGAAGATCGAACTCGCGTGTGTGGTCACCTCGGTGAGCCGGCAGGTCTCGAAGCGCGACCACTCCGAGTGGGGCAAGATCACGGTCGAGGACTTCCATGGCACGGCCACGATCCTCGGCTTCAAGGACGCGTGGCAGACCTCCAAACAGGCCCTCCCGGTCGACGGCGTCGTTCTGATCCGCGGCGCGGTGAGCGGTCGTGAACGCGACGAGGAAGACCCCCCGATCTTCCTGGATGGCGTCGAAGCCCTCGATGAATTGCCCGCCTCCGGACAGTTGAGCCTCGAGATCGAGGTGCGCACCGGCGGAGAGCTACCCGAAGACGCCTTCGTACGGGCGCGCGCCATCCTCGAGGCTCGACCGGGGAGAGCCCCCGTCGAATTGACGGTGGGTCAAGACAACGGGGTGCCCGCGCCCCGGCTGCGATCACGCAGCCTCCGAATCGACCCGCTCGGCGACGCGTTGCCCGAATTGCGCGAAGTGTTCGGCACAGGACGGGTCCGCCTCGTGCGAACGGGCGTGGTCCGCTAGTGTAGTGTCGCCCAAGTCCTGATGCCGTTCGTGCGCGGGGGCATCCACGGGATGCGTCGTTGAAACTCCTTGCCGTAGCTATCGCTACGCCGCGTCGTTCCGCCTCGCCCCCGCGGCGCCTCCGCACCCTCGGCGGTCACCAGACTTTGGCGACACTACACTGG
>JANQNV010000129.1 GCA_028279425.1 Longimicrobiales bacterium
AACACGGCCGTTAAGCCTCGCAGCGCGGATGGTACTGCAGGGGGGACCCTGTGGGAGAGTACGTCGCCGCCAGCCTTTGCTTCACGAACGCCCGTCGCGGTCTCACTCGCGGCGGGCGTTTCGTCGTTCGGGGGGGGCGAGAATCTACCGGGCCGACTCGGGCACGCACACGCTGTTCTCGGACGCCGCCGCGGGAGGGCCCCTACGGTCGAACCGGAAGAGCGCAGCGGACTGCACATCGAAGTCCCCGACCATGAGCCCGGCGACCCAGTCGCTCCCCGCCGACATCAGGCGGAACCCCGCCGGGACCTCGACGCATCCCAACAGGACACCTCGCCGGAAGACCCTCCACGTCGTCGGCCTCGAAGGAGCCCAGGCAATCCCCCGGGCCGCGAACTCGGGATCGAGCGGGCCCACCCAGAGTTCGTCGTCCACCCCGGCCACCAGTTGGCCGAACGACGGGAGGGTGGGCGACAGTCTCGCGGACGACCTGAACCTCGACCACCTCTGTTCCGACATCATCGACCGCATGGACGAGAAGTAGGCCTCCTCGTCGTCTTCCGTCACCGCTCCCCCATCCGGTGGCAGGTGCACCGGGATCGAGGGGCCGCCTCCGAGGTCGAAGCACTCCACCGCAGCTGCGATGCCAGGGCCGGCACAGACCATGTTCTGGAGGACTGCGACCGAGGGTTGCGGTCCCAGGTGGAGGAGGGCCCGTGGGCCCACTTCGACGGCGCTCTGAAGCTGCCCGATCGTGTTCAGGCCGTTCGGGCCCGTCCGTGCCAGGGTGTACACGACTTGCCGAGGGTAGGGGGGGCGGCTCACCTCGCGGGTGTACGACACGATGGCGGAAGAGTCGGCCAGAAAGCCCCACGGAATCAGCCGCAGACCATCGCCCGTGGTATGCATGGGGATCGAGCGCAGGTACTCCCCCTCCGCGGAGAACACATGCGTTCTCGCCCACCGGTCGTACGCCAAAAGGGTCTGCTCGCCCGGAAACACGCGCATGATGCCGTTCATCTCGCCGGGACCTTCCCCCTCACGACCGAACCGCAGGACGAGCCGCCCATCGCCGTCGAAACGCAGGATCTCGGTGGTGGAGTTGTCGGCCACCACGAGTCCTCCGGAGTCCGAGCCCAGTACCGTCACGATTTCGCCGAAGAGGACGCCACCGAGGTCGTCGCCGACCTGGGTCGCTGGAGCACCCGCGAGATCCCACATCTCCTGCGGTGTCGCGCACCGGCTCATCGACGGACTGAGCAGCGTGATCCAGGTCGCCAACAGGGGACCGAGCAGCGAGAGGCGGACTGCCGCAGTGACGCCGCAGCGCCGGATCCCGGAGTTCGTCGTGTCGATCATTGCCGAAGATCGCTCCTGTGCGCGCTCCCGGGCACGCGCATCGCCTCGACGAGCTGTGTCGCCTCTCTCGCCGGCTGCTCCGCAGCCATCACCGCCGACAGCACCGCCACCCCCGCCGCACCCGTTGCCGGCACGCTTGCCGCGTTGCTCGTATCGATGCCTCCGATCGCCACGACGGGGACCGGCACCGCCTCGACCACGGCCCGGAGCCGATCCAGTCCGATCTGCTCGCCGCCGACGTCCTTCGACGTGGTCCCGAAGACCGCGCCGCAGCCGATGTAGTCGGCTCCGTCGGCCACGGCGCGTCGGGCCTCGATCGGGTCATCGGTCGAGTAGCCGAGCATCAGGGAGGCCGGAACCCACCGACGCGCCGACGCGATCGAGAGATCGTCCGGTCCGAGGTGCGCCCCATCGGCTCCGGCAGCCACGGCCACGTCGAGGCGGTCGTTGACGAAGAGCAGGGCGTCGTGGCGCCGGGTGATCTCGAGGAGGGCTCGCGCCTGTTGGTACAGGTCGCGCGACGACGCCTGCTTGTCACGCAACTGGATGGCCCTGACGCCCGCCTGCAGTACCTCTTCGACGACCTCCGGCACCGCGCGAGGTGAGGCGAGCGCACGGTCGGTCAGAACCAGGACCCGGAGGGCGCGTGCGAGGGCGCCTCGGCGGGTCTCCCGATCTTCGCGCTCGCCCAAGCTCAGGGCTGTCCTCCTCGCTCGGCCGCCATTCGCCGCCGGTACTGGGCGACCGCCCGGTTGTGTTCGGCCAGGGTGCGCGAAAAGACGTGCCGTCCGTCCGAGCCCACGACGAAGAACATCGCGGGGTCGTCGGCCGGATACAGGGTGGCTTCGAGCGCGGCCGCCCCGGGGGCTCCGATGGGGCCCGGCGGGAGTCCCGGCTGCGTGTAGGTGTTGTAGGGTGAGTCGGCAACCGAATCCATAGCGGCGTACAGGAGCCGCTCGCGGGGGCCGCCCAATGCGTACAAGACGGTGGGGTCGGCTTGCAGCAACCACTCCTGCCGCAGCCGGTTGTGGTACACGGCCGCAATCCTCGGCATCTCGTCGGTCATGGTGGCCTCGGCCTGTACGATCGAGGCGAGGGTCGTGATCTCTCTCTGGTCGTAGCCCAGGGTGTCGAGCCGCGCGAGGCGAGCCGGTGTCCAGAAGTCCCGGTAGTGCTCCACCATCGTGCGGACGATCACCTCGGGCTCGGTGCCGTCCGCGAACCGGTAGGTCTCGGGCAAGAGGTAGCCCTCGAGCCCGGGGCCGGGCACGTTCCACTGGCGGTGCAGGGTGGTGTCGGCCACCACTGCAGCCACCTCGTCTTCGCTCCTCCCGGTGAAGGCCGCGATGCGGGGTACGATCTGCCGCAGCGCCCACCCCTCGGGGATCGTCACTTCCCGCGTGACGACCCGTCCGGTCGTGAGCGCTTCCAGCAGGGTCTCCCAGTCGTCGCCTGGCGTAAGGGAGTAGGTGCCCGACTTGACCTGGGTGTCGAGTCCCTTCCAGCGCGCGAACAAGCTGAAGAAACGCGGGCGGTGCACGAGGCCACGGGCGAGGAGCGTGTCGACCACCTGCCCGAACCCGGCCCCCGAGGGGATCGAGACGGTGATGGGTTCGGCGTCGGGGTCGGGTGGTGGTGCGCACCCCGCTCCCACGAGAAGCAGGGTGAGCAACAGGCTCGTGGCCACACGACGTATCACTTGGGCCTCCTGTCGAGGTAGCGCTGGAGGATCACCGCGGCGGCGGCGGCGTCGACGCGCGACTTGTCTTCCCGCTCGCGGCGGGCCAGCCCCGCACCACGGATGCCGCGTTCGGCCTCGACGGAGGTCATACGCTCATCGAGGTACGCCACCTCGACGTCGAGGCGCCGTCCCAGTTCGTCGCCGATGCGGCGCACCTCCGCGCACCAGGCGTCCTCTTCGCCGTCGAGCGTGAGGGGAAGCCCGACGACGACGGCCTCGACGGCGTGTTCTTTGGCGATGCGCTCGAGGGCGGCCAGGGGAGGGCGCTTTCCGCGCCGCCGCGTGACCGTGTCGAGCGGCGACGCAAGCGTGAGCGTCGGGTCGCTCAGGGCGACGCCGATCCGACGCTCGCCGTAGTCGATTCCGAGGATGCGCCGCTCGCCGTCCACGGATGACGCGCTACAGCCGTGCGAGAGCCTGGTCGAGGGCGTGCCCCTCGAGCAACTCGGCATACAGACCCTGGATCGCCTGTTCGGAACC
>JANQNV010000153.1 GCA_028279425.1 Longimicrobiales bacterium
GCGGTCATGACGCTCACCTTCGACGGCCTGATCGGACTCACGGAAATCGAGCCGCTGGAGCCCGCCGCGGGCTCGCAGACCTTCGCACCCGGCGGCCGGGGCGGCGCCGGAGCCCGGGGTGCCCGTGCGGGCGCGATCCGCCAGCGTCTCGAGGCGGGACTACGCGCCCAGGGTCTGCCAGGCCTTCCGACCCGTCGCACGACGGCCGTGTGGACCGACGCCTCGACCGGCGAACGCATCGAGCAGATCGACTTCATGACGCGCGATTTCCGCGTGCGCAGCACCCCACCGCCCCTCGCCTGGAAGCTGCTGGGTGAGGAAAGCGAATACCTCGGCTACGTCGTACAAAAGGCCGTGGCCGAGCGGGACTCCTCGACCATCGAGGCATGGTTCACGGTCGACGTTCCCGGATTCGCGGCCCCCGACGGCTTCACGGGGCTCCCGGGCGCGTTGCTGATGGTCTCGATCGACAAGGGCGCGACCCTCATCCAGGCCGTTCATGTGGACGTGGAGTCCGTCGTCGAGACCCCGGAGGCCCCGACCGAGGGCGACGAGCTGACCGCCGAGGAATTCGACGCTCTGGTGGTCGAGAAGACGGAGGAATTCCGCGCCCAGCTCCAGGCCCGGCGACGCGGTGCGGGAGGTGGAGCATGAACTCTCACGCACGAGCCCGGCTCGGGTCGATCCGTCGTCCTCGGTCGCGGGTCGCCCGCTCCGGCTTCGCAGTCGCCGCGCGGCTGATCGCAGCCACCGCGTGGGTGGTGGCGGCCGCCACAGGTGCACTGCTGGCCCCACAGACCGCCTCCGCCCAGGAGGGGTGGGAGGTGCGCGGCTCGGTCACCGATTCCGCCGGCCTCGCGCTGGAACGGGCGATGGTGGTGGCCCTCGCGCTCCCGGACTCGACGCTCACCGCGTACACCATCACCAACGAGGAAGGCGCCTTCACCCTGCGCAACGTGCCCGCCGGTGACTACCTCCTTCAAGTACAGCTGGTGTCGTTCGCTACCTTGCGCACCCCCTTCACGGTGACCAACGGCGACGTGAACCTCGACGCGTCCACCCTCGACGTACTGGTCTACGGGATGGAGCCGCTGGTGGTCGACGTCGATCACGTGCCCTTCCGCAACCTGAGAGACACCCTCTCGTTCAATGCCGCCGCCTTCGAGACTCGGCCCAATGCCACCGTCGAAGATCTGCTCCGGCGACTTCCCGGCTTCGAGGTGTCCGACGACGGCACGATCGAGGTGCAGGGCGAGGTGGTCGAGCAGGTGCTCGTCGAGGGTCGCGAGTTCTTCGGCAACGACCCGACGGTCGCCACGAGGGGACTCCCGGCCGACGCCGTCGAGCGCGTGGAGGTGTTCGACCAGGAAAGCGACATGGCGCAGTTCACGGGGATCCCCGACGGAGACGAGCGCAAGACGCTCAACCTCGAGCTGACCGACGAGGCCCAGCGGGGCTACTTCGGCGAAGTCCAGAGCGCGTTGGGCCCCAGTGAGCGTGTGCCCAGCGGCCTGTCGCAGGCCGACCAGCGCGTCCGCTACGACGAGCAGCTCGGCATCAACCGCTTCTCGTCGTCGTCGCAGCTCGCCGTGATCGGAAGCCTCAACAATGTGAGTCGCGCTCGCTTCTCGATCGGCGGGCCGGCGGGTGGTGCGCGCAGCGGTGCGGCGGGAGGTGCAGGGGGCGCGGCAGCGGCACGAGGCGCCGCGCAGGCGGGCGGTGCGGGTGGGTTCACGCAGTCCGGGATTCTTGGCGTGAACGGCAGCTACCAGTTCTCCGACGACGACTGGATCCGGGGGTCGTACTTCTTCAGCGACGTCGCGACCGAGCGCGAAACCGACCGCCTCCAACAGCAGCTTCTCGGATCGTCGGTGGCGTCGACGATCACCAATGCCGGCTCCAACGTCTCCGACATTCGCGCGCATCGGCTCGACTTGAACGCCCAGCGCCGCTTCTCCGACGGAAACCAGCTCCGCCTGCGGGCGGCGCTGAACAGCAACTCGACCAACACCACCGACGCCACGGACCGCCTCACGACCGACCCCGCCGGACTGATGTTGAACGCCGAGACGTCGACGACCGGTACCGACGCCAACAACCTCGTGGGCAACGCCAACCTGACGTGGATGAAGCGACTCGACGACAGCGGGCGGGCGCTGATCGTCAATCTCGGCGCGAACCTCCAGGAGCCGGGTGAAACCAGCATCCTCACCTCGACCACCCAGGTGGGCACCGACCTAGATCCCATCACGCGCGAGATCCTCCAGAGCCGGAGCGAGTCGGGGTGGTTGTTCACCAACTCGCAGCGTGTCTCACTCACCCAGCCGCTCGGAGCCGGGCGCACGCTGGAGGTGTTCGGGCTTCGACGCGACGTCCGGGAGGAGGAGCGGCGCGACGTCTTCGACGTGAGCGGCGCGCAACCCGTGTTGGTGGATGACCTCACCTCCGGGCTCGACCAAACCTATGGCTACCTGCGAGGCGGACTGCGCCTCAGCCGCAACAGCGACAAGGCGCGCGTCGTGATCGGGCTCGAGACCCAGCGCTCCGACCTCGTGGGTACCATCGACGGGCGCGACGAGTCGATCGAAAACGGCTACACGCAGTTCCTGCCCTCGGCCGAGCTGCGGCTCCAGATGGGGGAATCACAGAACCTCTCGGCGCGGTACGTGACGTCGACCCGGGAGCCCTCGATGCAGGAGCTTCAGCCCTTCGCCGACAACACGAGCCCGACCAACGTCTATGTCGGCAACCCCGACCTGCAGCCCGAATACACCCACGGCCTCCAGGCGGACTGGCGGTACTTCGACGGCTTCAGCTTCGTGAACCTCTTCACCTTCGCGCGCTTCAGTCACACTTCCGACGACATCGTCTCGGCCCGCACGATCGACGGCCGCGGCTTCCAGACCGTACAGCCGGTCAACGCCGGCGAGACCTGGACCGCGACGGCCGGGATCAACTTCGGTCGACCCATTCGCCCTCTGGGGACCGACGTGTCGATCGACTACCGCCTCGACGTCTCCCACGGACCGGAGTTCGTGAACGGGCTCGAGAACCGGAGCCGCATCCTCGGAAACTCCCTGTCGTTCCAGGTCCAGAATCGAGAGAAGACGCATTTCGACGTCGTGGCCTCGGCCCGCTTCGGCTTCAACGACGTGGCCTACTCCCTCAACGACGAGCTCGACCAGTCGTACGTGAACGCCACGTACGGGCTGCGCAGCACCCTGTTCGTCGGGTTGGACTGGACGCTGGGCGGCGACTGGCGCTACCAGCGCTACGATCCGGACGTGTTCGGGGACGCCGAAAACGTCTCGATCCTGGACTTCTCGATCTCGCGGTTCGTGCTGGGCCAGAAGGGGTCGATCGAACTCGCGGCGATGGACCTGCTCAACGAGAGTCAGGTGGTGAACCTGGCCAGCTCGGTCGACGCGATCACCGAGACCCGGACGCAGGCGCTGGGGCGCTACCTCCTGATCCGCTTCAACTACCGGCTGGGTAACCTCGGGGGTCGACGGCCGCGGTAGGACACGGCGGCGCGGGTCGGGCCGCAGCGGCACGGGATGGGGGCGGCGCGGGTCGGGCCGCAATGGCACGAGCGGGCGGCAACGCGCGGTAGGCCGCCGCACCCCGCCCACGCTGGCGCCGCCCCGGGTCGACCGGCAATTTGCCGTCGAGGCGCGGGTGGCTCGACGCCCGGTGCCCCGATCCCGCAACCGGAGTGACGATGCCTTCGACCGAGCCTCGCCCCACCCCCTGCTCTTCGCGCAGCACCGCACGGATCGCGCTGATCGTACTCGTGTCGGGACTCACCGGACTCACCGGGATCCCCGGCCAGGTACACGGCCAGGGCGCGAGTCCCCTCCAGCGTGGCAGCGAAAACATCGATGTGGTCGGACACCTGCCGATGGGCGCCCGCCTCACCGTGACCGACATGGACATCGAGCAGGAGCTCGACCGGCCCTTCGCCTACGTGAGCCGGGCGAACGTCGTCGGAGGGGGGGAACGCGGCCTCGACATCGTCGACCTCAGCGACCCGTCCGCCCCCGAGGTCGTCTACCGGTGGAGGATCGAGAACGACGACCTGCACCAGGGTCCCGGCGCCATGGACGTGAAGCACTTCAAATGGGGCGACCGCTACTACGTCGCGCAGTCCCTGCAGTTCGCCCCGAGCGGCCCGGACTCCGACGTCGGGGCTGTGATCCTCGACGTGACCGGACTCCCCGATGCGTCAGCGGTGCGTGAGGTCGGGCGTATCCGGGACGCCGATCACCTCGGGGGCTTCCACAACATCTTCATCTACAAGCACAGCGATGAGCGTGTGCTGCTCTTCACGACGGTGTCGGGCCCCTACGCCCACGTCTACGATCTGGGGCGGTTCGTCGAAGGAGATACCGAGGGCGCACTCATAGGGCGGGTGCCCGTACCCACCGACGGGCAGGGATTCGGTGGCTACCACGACATGTACGTGGGCTACCATCCCGACACCGACACCGACCGCTTCTACGGGGGCGGCACCGGTGGCTACTACGTGTACGACGTCACCAACATCGACGACCCCTCGCTCGTCGTCTCGATGAGCGGTGTCTCCGGCGTGCGCTTCGGCCACACCGTGACGCCCTCGCCCGACGGGCGCTACGTCGTCGCCGAGACCGAGTACCGACATGCGCCGCTCCGAATCTTCGACCTGCAGCCCGCGCTCGAGGCCGACCAGGCGATCGTGCGCCAGCCCATTTCGGCGTGGACCGCGAACTGGCAGCACCTGGTGCACAACCACGAGGTGCGGTGGCCCTACGTCTTCGTGTCGGGATACGTCGACGGCCTGCAGGTCTTCAACCTCCAGGACCCGGCAAACCCGATCACGGTCGGCTTCTACGATACCTATCTGGGACCCCTCAACGACGACTTCAACCCGGTCTTCAACGGGACCTTCGGCGTCGATGTGCGCAACGAGGACGGGCTGATCGTGGTGTCGGACTCGTCCAGCGGCCTCTGGGTGTTCCGCATGGAGGGCTTCCAGGGATGGAACGGGGAGCAGTGGGGATACCCGGACATCTCGAGCGTCCAGAAGTGGGACCACGGCCCGCGCGGACCCCGCCTGATCGGCGACTGAACGGGGACCGAGGAGGCGGAAGGGGGACCGCGGAGAGGGAACGGGACTGCGGTGTCGGGACGGGTCCCCGTGTCGGAACGGGCCCCCAGTGTCGGGGCGGGTCCCCGGTGTCGGGACGGGTCCCCGGTTACGGGACGGGTCCCCGGTTACGGGACGGGTCCCCGGTGTTGGGACGGGTCCCCGGTGACGGAGGTTCGCGCGCGGTCAGGCCGTCCGCCGCCGGCGCCGTAGCCATAGCGCGGCCGCGACGAGGACCAGTCCGACGGCCAGGAAGGGGGCCACGATGGCCAGCGCGGTGACCAACGCCGACATCACCAGCTCGCCGAGCGCCACCAGGGGATTCCCGAGCCCTCCCGTGGTCCCCAGCGACGCGCCCCGCACGAGCACCGACCCCGTCTGCACGAGTCCGGCCGTTCCCCCGCCGGCCACCACGGCGAGCGCCCACTGAAGGGCAGCGGGCGCGTCGCCGAGCATCAGCGCCGTCAGCACGGTACCGGCCACGACGGCCGCGGGCGTCGCCAGGGCGTCGAGGGCGTTGTCGAGCCACGGCACGAAGTACGCGCCGATCTCGGCGATCACGGCGATGCCGAGGATCGTCAGGCTCGCGGGCTCCGCGGCCCACGCCCACTCGGCTCCTGCGTCGACCCACCCCGTCCGCATGGCGAGCCCCACCGCGAAGAGGGGCACGAAGACCCGGAAACCGCTGGCCGCGGCGAGTCCCACTCCGGCGGCGAGGGCAGCGATCAGTTCGAGTTCTGAATCCATGGCATCTTCGGGCGACGAGCGGTGGCGGCGTGCGGTAAGGAAGAGCGCAAAGGCGAAGGTGGCTCGTCCCCGCGCCTACCGCTACCGGACGCGTCGGGGCTCCGCGAAGCCGCCCGCTACCCGACTCCCGCCGTCGCGCCTCGGTGGCCAGCATCGCCCCTTGGCGGCTGGCATCGCGCGTCGGTGGCCAGCGCCGCATACTGCAGGCTGAGCCTCTCGACGCTCCAGGGACCTCGTCCCCGTCCTTGCCCACCACGTCTCGCCCTCCGCCTTCGACCCCGCATGGCCTCGACCTCGTATCCCCCCGCTCTTTGCGCGAACCCATGACCGACGTTTCCCGACGGGGGTTCCTGCGCAGCGCGGGCGGTACCGGCCTGGCGGCAGCCGTCTTCCCGGGCGCGGCGCTCGACTGGCCGCAGGCGCTCGAGGTCACCCGCCCCCTCGCATCGAGCCGGGGCACACCCGCGTATTGGCGTCGACTCCGCGAAGGCTTCCTGATCCCGGACGACCGGATCTACCTCAACGTGGGCACACTCGGAGCGCAGCCACAGGTGGTCGTGGAGGCGGTGGTCGAACACACCCGTCGCGTGGCCGAGACTTTCCCACCACGAACCGATTGGGAGGCGCTCAAGGGGCACCTTGGCCGGATGATGAATGCCGACCCCTCCGGGTTCGTGTTTCCCCGCAACACCACCGAGGCGATGAGCTTCGTCGCCAACGGACTCGAGTGGGAGGCCGGCGACGAGGTGCTGACCACCCACCACGAGCACATCGGTGGCCGCTCGTGTTGGGAGTTGGTCGCCGCGCGCTACGGCCTCATCCTGCGCCAACTCCCCCTCCCTCCGCTCGGCGAGGGGCCCGAGGCCGTGGTAGCCCGGTTTCGGGAGGCCCTCACGCCACGCACCCGAGTGATCTCCGTGTCACACGTCACCTTCACGAACGGGCGCGTGCTTCCAGTCGACGCGCTGTCTCGGTTGTGCCGCGAGGCCGGGATCATCTTCGTCGTGGATGGGGCGCACCCGCCGGGACTGGTCCCGGTCGATCTCGACGCACTCGCCCCGGACTTCTACGCGTCGTCGCCGCACAAGTGGCTCCTCGCCCCGCAGGGCACGGGGCTTCTCTGGATGGCCGAGCGCTGGCGCACCCGCCTGTGGCCGTCGCTCGCGTCGGGGGGATGGGACGACCTCGAGCTCGGAGCGCACCGCTTCAACCACCTCGGCAGTCTCGACGAATCGCGCCTCGCCGGACTGGTGGCCGCACTCGGCTTCTTCGACGAGGTCGGGCTCGACGCCACCTACGCTCGGATCCGGGAGCTGCGGCGCCGGCTGATCGACGGACTCTCGTCGATCGCATCGCTGCGTTTCACCTCGCCCCTGGACGATGCCCAGGGCGCGGGCATGGTGTCGTTCACTCTCGACGGTGTGGCCGGGCTGGATCTGCAGCGCGCTCTCGGCGCGGAGGGTCGAATCCGCACCCGCGTGATCAGCGAGTTCGATCTCGGCTGGATGCGGCTCTCACCGCACATCTACAACACCGACGACGACATCGATACGGCGGTGGAACACATTCGGCGGGTCGCACACGGCTGAGGGCCAAGGGGGCCCCGCACGTTGGGTGGAAGCGCCGACGTCCCGAGCCGGCGCAAAGCTCCTCAGCCCTACGGCCCTGCGGACGCGCACACTTGCGGACGCGCGTACCGACGTGCCCCGGCGGGAAGGTGTTCCGAGCCCTACGCCCCCGTCGCCACCGGCTCCGCGTGCGCCTCGATCCGCACAGGGCACACCTTCAGCTCAGCCGTATCGGTCGTGGGGTCGTACCCACCGCCCGTGAGGTGATTGACCGGCACGTCGTTGAAGGCGAACGAGGCGAAGACGGTTCCCTCGGGCGACCGGGTGGTCGCTTTGACCTGCACCAGCACTTCGCCGCGGCGACTGGCCATGCGCGCCCATCCGCCGTCTTCGAGTCCCCACGCCTCCACATCGGCCGGGTGCACCTCGAGCACCTCGTGCGGCGCCAGATAGTCGATCCCGCTCGAGCGCCCGGTCTGTGTGCGGGTGTGGTAGGTCTCCAGCCGCCGGCCTGTGGTGAGCCAGACGGGGTAATCGTCGTCGACCACCTCGGAGGGATCGCGGTAGGTCACGAGCTTGAGCACCCCCCGACCATTCGTGAAGCCGTCCTCGTGGAGCCGTGGCGTGCCCGGGTGGCCGGCGTACGGCACCGGCCAGTGGTAGTTGCCCTGCCCCACCAGATCCCAATCGACACCGTGGTAGGTCGTCGACAGGCGGCAGAGCTCGTTGAAGACGTCGGACGCGTCGGCGTAGTCGAAGCCGGGCACCCCCATGCGCTGGGCGATCTGCGAGACGATCCACCAGTCGGGCTTCGCCTCTCCGGGTGGAGACACCGCCGCCCGGAGCCGCTGAATGCGACGGTCGGTATTCGTGCAGGTCCCATCCGTCTCGGCCCACCCCGTGGCGGGGAGCACGACGTCGGCCAGTTCGGCGGTTTCGGTCAAGAAGAGGTCGATCACGACCAGGTGATCGAGGCTCCGTAGCGCGTGCTCGCAGTGCGAGCGATCCGGGTCGGTCACGACGGTGTTTTCGCCGTCGATGATCATGGCGCGGATCTGCGCCCCCGCCTGTTCGAGGGCGCGCACCTTGGTAATGCCCACCGCGAGGTCGACCTCCCGTCCCCACGCTTCGGCGAACTTCTTCTGGTTGGCCGGATCGGTGACCGGCTGGAAACCGGGATAGTTGTTGGGGATCGCGCCGCAGTCCCCCGCTCCCTGGATGTTGTTCTGCCCCCGCATGGGATTGATGCCCGTACCCTCGCGACCGAGGTTGCCGGTCATCAGGGCCAGGTTGCACAGACTCTGCACGTTGTCCACACCGCAGATGTGTTCGGTGATGCCGAGCGTGTAGAAGATGGCGCCCCGCTCCGCGCGCCCGTACAACAGGGCGGCCTCCTCGATCTGGGCAGGCGGCACACCCGTTATGGATTCGGCCCACTCCGGGCTGAAGTCCTTCACATGTTCGAGGAACGCCTCGCCTCCAACGGTGCGCTCGGCGAGGAACGTCTCGTCGATCAGCCCCTCCCGCGCGATCACATGTGCCATCGCGAGCAACAGGGCCGAGTCGGATCCCACCCGCAACGGAAGGTGCAGATCGGCCATGTCGGCCAGCCCGATGCGCCGCGGATCGGCCACGATCATCGTCGCACCCCGAGCCATCGCCTTCTTCAGGCGGGTGGCCGCGACGGGGTGCGCCTCGGTCATGTTGGTGCCGATGCAGAAGATGACGTCGGGCTTCTCCATGTCCTGGAGCGGGTTCGACATGGCGCCCCGCCCAATGCTTGCCGCCAGACCGGCGACCGTGGGAGCGTGTCAGGCACGGCTACAGTTGTCGATGTACGATGTACCCAACCCCGCCCGAACCAGCTTCTGCATGGTGAAGGCAGCCTCGTTGGGCGCGCGCCCCGACGCCACGGCGTAGACGGAGTGGCGACCGTGGTCGTTCACGGCAGCCAGAAGTCCGGCGGCCGCCTTGTCGAGCGCGTCGTCCCACGACGCAGGAACCAGGTTGCCGTGATCGTCTCGCACCAGCGGCGTCTGGAGGCGGTCGGGGTGGTGCACGAAGTCGAAGGCGAACTGCCCTTTCACGCACAGCGCACCCTCGTTGGCCGGTCCGTCCATAGCCGGGTGGATCCCCACGATCCGGTCGTCGCGGCTGAGCACGTCGATGCTGCACCCGACGCCGCAGTAGGTGCAAATGGTGCGCGTCTTCTTCGTCTCCCCTGGGACGTCTTTCTTGGCCAGCGCCTTGAGGTCGGCCAGCGCGCCGGTCGGGCACGTCTGGACACACTGGCCGCAGAAGGTGCAGGAGGAGTCCTTCAGGATCCCATCGAACTCCACCGTGATCTGCGTATCGAACCCGCGATTCTTCACGCTGATCGCATAGTCGCCCTCCTGCTCGGCGCACACGCGCACGCAGCGGTAGCAGGAGATGCAGTTCTCGTAGTCCCGGAGGATGAACGGATTCGGATCGTCGGGACGCGATGTGCCGCTCCTGGCCCCGGCGAAACGGCCGGTGCCCGCGTCGTAGCGCTCGACGAGGTCGCCGAGTTCCTGCGAGGCGTATCCCGAGAGCGGATCGACCTCGACGTCGCGCTGTTCCGACGCCACCATCTCGAGCAGCACTCGCCGGTGCAGGTCGATGCTCCCCCCGCTGGTCGTCACGCGCATGCCGGGCTGGGCCTCGGTGGTGCACGAGGCGACTGGATTCCGGATCCCCTCGACGTCCACGATGCAGAGGCGGCAACCGCCGAAGGGCTCGAGGCGATCGTCGTAGCACAGTGTGGGGATCTCGCGGTGATGGCGCTCCGCCACCTCGAACAGCGTCTCGCCCGGACGGAACGACACGGTCTCCCCGTCGAGAACGAGGGTGTGGGGCGAGGGATCGTTCGTCATCGGCCACCTCACGGCGGGAATATCTGTTTCCGAGGATTCGATTCCCTATCTACGGCGGGGGACCCGGGCGCCGCAAGCCATTGCAAGCAGGCGGGTAAGGCCACGGATGATCCCCGAGCACGGCGAGCGGCGCGTGAAAGAGTGTCCCACTCGTTCATCTCTGGAGGCCACCGTGAAGCGCGCTCTGCTCTCGTTCTCGTCGTTGCTCGCGCTGTGTGCGGCCGTGGTCCCGGCCGCCGCCGCGAGCGTCATCGACCCTCGCCCCGCTCAGGGGGGCGGTGACGACTTCATGACACGTTACGGCTTCGCCCAGGTCGAGCAGGTGCGAGGCACCGAGGGGCACGACATCGTGATCTACCGGCCGGAGGGTGCGACGCACGACGGGGTGGAGCTCGCGTTGCTACACACGCCCGAGGGGTTCGTCGAGAGTGCGATCCTGACGGTGACGCGACACCAGTTCACCGTTGATTCGGGCGCCATGCAGGCCCTGGTGGGCGACTACCTCCTGGCCATGTGGGACACGCCAGATACCCGCCGCCTCGCTTGGCTGATCGGCCACGACGACGAAGACGTGCGTCGCGGCACCAAGGAGCGATCGAGCCGCTGCTGCGCCATCCCCCCGGAGCGCACCGATTTCGTCGCGGCCGTCGCGGTCGTCGACGACCTGGAGGCGTCGACCAAGGTCGAGGCGGACGAGGTGATGCTTCACTTCGAGAACGGAGTCGACCGCCAGGGGCGGCCGGCGCTCACGATTCGCCTGAGTGCCGCAGCGGGCTAGGGGTATCCCCGCGCCGGAGGTTGCGGGCGCCGGTGCCCCCGCCGACGGCTCCCGGGGGCTCGGTGGAGCATGATTGGCGGACCATGACTGCGGGGCCACGGCCGACCCACGCCGTTGGCCGCTCCAAGGGGCCCCCAAAACGCCACGAACCGTGTCCAAGCCCCCGATTTGGTGGTGCGTGGACACGATTGGTGGCTCTATGAGCAGTGAACCGTGTGTGACACCCGGGAAACACGGTGCGCAGACAGGGTTGGTGGCGTTTTCGGACATGCCCGTGCCGTACCGAGCCGGCGCCGCGCCGGCACCAGCACCAGCACCGCGCCGGCAGCGGCACCAGCACCGCACCGTGCCGGCAGCGGCACCAGCACCGCATCCGCACGGGCACCCGCAATGCGCACCGGCAACCCGCAACCCGCACGGGCACCCGCAACCCGCACGGGCACCCGCAACCGGCACGGGCACCCCCACCGCACCGCATCCGCACCGTGCCCGCGCCGGCCGCCGCACCTTACCGGCAGCCACACCCCCACCGTGCCTACTCCGGCGTCGCCCCCCCTAGTGTAGTGTCGCCAAAGTCCTGATGCCGTTCGTGCGCGGGGGCATCCACGGGATGCGTCGTTGGAACTCCTTGCCGTAGCTATCGCTACGCC
>JANQNV010000154.1 GCA_028279425.1 Longimicrobiales bacterium
GCGGCGTAGCGATAGCTACGGCAAGGAGTTCCAACGACGCATCCCGTGGATGCCCCCGCGCACGAACGGCATCAGGACTTTGGCGACACTACACTAGACCCAACCGCGCCGACGGAAGTCCCGGATCACGTCGGCCCAGCGCTGCATGTCGTCGAGGGTTCCCAGCGAAAGGCGATTGTAGTCCGACATGGGTGGGAACGGCCGACCCACGGCGATGCCCCGATCGGCGAATCGCTCGATGTAGCTGTGCACGTCGCCCCCGATTCGGTGCATGACGAAGTTCGTGTGCGAGGGGAGGTGCTCCAACTGCAGGTCGTCGAGCGTGCGGATCACGAATTCGCGCGCTTCGCGATTGAGCTCGAGGGAGCGCGCGCGATAGGCGGTGTCGTCGAGCGAGGCCGCTGCCGCGGCCATCGCCACCTGGTTGGTATTGTTGTTTGAGATCCACGCCGTCATCCTCGCGACGGTGTCGGGGTGGGCTACGCCGTAGCCGAGTCGCAGTCCCGCCATCCCGTAGACCTTCGAAAAGGTGCGCACGACCAGGACGTTCCTGCGTGCGACGGCCCGACCGATGCACGATCGATACGCCGGATCGTCGACCAACTCGAAGTAGGCTTCGTCGACGAGGAAGAAGACGTCGTCGCCGGCGTCGTCGATCCACGCCTCGATCTCGCGGGAGGGGGTGATCGTACCGGTCGGATTGTTCGGGTTGCAGAGGTAGACGACGGCCCGACCGCCAGCGCGCCCCGCCTCGGCGCGCATGCGCTCCAGGTCGTGCGAGAATCGGCCGTCGAGCGGCACCGCGACGAGTTCGGTCCCGAGCGGGCGACGGTAACCCGCCACGTCTTCGAAGGTCGGGTCGGCGGTGATGAACCGCGCGCCTTCGCCGCCGAGCGCCTGGACGGCCATTTGAAGCACCTCGGTCGAGCCGTTGCCGAGGAACACCTCGTCGGGGGAGATGTCGAGATGCTGCGCGAGCCGGGCGCGGAAGGCGGCCGCCTGGTTGTCGGTGTAGCGATTCGCGATCGAGAACGCCTCGATCGCGGCCTCCCGCGCCGCGGGCCCGAGTCCGAGAGGGTTTTCGTTGGCATTGAGCCGAAGGGGGTCCTGGGCGGTGCCGACCCCTCGCCGCGGGGCGAAGAGCGTGTCGAGGGCCGGAAGCGCCGTGGGCACCGAGGCCGCCGCCCCGGCGAGGGCACCGGCCCGTAGGAAGTCGCGGCGACGCATCAGCACGTCCCTCCGTCGTCGGGCACGGGCCGGGTTGGACGGAGAGGGCGGGTTCGACGGAACCTCGGGACGGGGACGTGCATCGCGAACCTCCGGAGAGATGATGAGGTCCGAGAGTGCGCTTTCGTCAGCCGCCCGGCAAGCGCTCCTCCCCGTGGTCCGGCCCGCCCCCCTCGGGCACGGGGAACCGGCGCAATGCGGTGTGGAGCGTTCGGATCTCGGACGCCTCCCGGATCTTCCATCCGTCGGGGGTGCGGGCCAGACTCGCGACCTGGGCGAGAGGTTGGGCGCCGTACGCGATCGTCGTCACCCGGTAGACGGCGTGCGCTGCGGCGTCCCCCTCCCGGACGACGCCGATCGGCTCGACCGTCCGGGAGACGAGCGACGACAGCAGACCCGGCGCGTTTCCCTGGACCCAACGCATGACGTCGGCGAACACACGCGCGTCGGAGCGGGCGTCGTACTCCGCGCGGGTCTCGGCGGCGCCCAGGTGCCGCAGGGACCACCCGGTCGTATCGGAATCGATCTGGATGTCGATGGCCAGACGCAGATAGGCGAGCGCCTCGGGGTGGAGCCGTTGGGCGAGACCCTCCCAGGCCATCGACTGGAAACCGCGGAAGTACTCGGCGGCGACGGTGTCGGGTGGGGAGGGGTCGACCTGTCCGCGGGCGGTCGCCGGGGTCACGCCGGCGAGCACCGCCAGCGTGATCGGGAGGAGTAGGGGGGATCTCATGGGAGTACTATACATTACGTCACCGCTTCGCCCGATGGTCTTCGACAGGAGTCCGCCGTGAAATCGCCGTTCATCCTCGCGCTCGCTGTGGGCCTCGTGTGGGGTGCGGCTCCCCAGGAGCCCCGCTTGAGCTGGATCCCGGAGCGGCCGATTCAGGGACACCTCTTCCAGGTCAGGGTGGAGGGTCAGCCGGTGCGCGAGATCGTGGGTGAGGTCGGCGGTGAGGCGTTGCACTTCGAGCCGGTAGGCGACGGTGCGTACCGCAGCCTCGCGCCGGTGCCGATCGAGACGTTCGGGTCGTTGCCCGTCGACGTGGTGGTCGTGCGCCCCGACGGCTCCGAGGTGGCCCTGAACGCGCAGGTCGAGATCGAGGCCGGAGCCTATCGGCACGAACGGCTGTCGGTCGCCCCTCGGTTGGGCGGGCGCCTCAACGACGCCGACGCGGCGAGACTCGCCGAAGACCAGGCCAAGGCCGCTCGGGTCGCCGCCGCTGCACACGCGACCCCGCGGCTGTGGACCGACGAACGGATTCTGCCCCGTGACGATCGGGTCACCAGTGGGTTCGGCAATGGCCGGGTCTTCAATGGAGAGGTCAGCAGCCGCCACATGGGGCTCGACCTCGATGGAGATCCAGGCGATCTGATCGTGGCGCCCACGCGCGGGGTCGTGGAACTGGTCGACTCGTTCCTCCTGGCGGGCGACATCATCTACCTGAACCACGGTGCCGGACTCCTGAGCGGCTACTTCCACCTCAGCGAACAGCTCGTTGCCGTAGGGGACACGGTCGAGGCCGGCACACCCATCGGGCGGGTGGGGGCGACGGGACGCGTCACGGGACCCCACCTCCACTGGGTGGTGCGCATCGGCACCACGAGTGTGGCCCCGCGCAGCCTCCTCGACATCCGTTGACCACTTCCGTACGAGATGCACCATGACTGAACGAAGCACCACCGTGAGCAATATCACCTGCGGCCACTGCGTCAAGACGATCGAGCGCGAGGTCGCCGACGTCGCCGGCGTTGCGTCGGTCGCGGCGGATCAGCCCTCGGGCCGGGTCACC
The DNA here is from genome assembly GCA_028279425.1 of Longimicrobiales bacterium. Taxonomy (GTDB): domain Bacteria; phylum Gemmatimonadota; class Gemmatimonadetes; order Longimicrobiales; family Gaopeijiaceae; genus Gaopeijia. The sequence continues at coordinate 3,021 of JANQNV010000154.1, forward strand.
GTCGCCTTCGACGAAGACGTCGCGAGCTGGTCGGAGATCGAGGAACTCCTCGTCGAGATCGGCTACCCGCCGACGGACTGACGGATCGGGGTATGTCGGAGCGTGAAGTAGCGTTCGCCGTTTCGGGGATGACCTGCGCGAATTGCGCAGGGAGCGTCGAGCGGATTCTCAAGAAGACCCCGGGTGTGACCGAGGCGGCCGTCAACTACGCGGCCGAGCGCGCGACGGTGCGTTTCGACCCGAAGGCCGCCCCGGAGGCGCTCCTCGTGGATCGGGTGCGGCACGCCGGGTACGACGTGCCGACGCATTCGTTCGATCTCGAGGTGACCGGGATGACTTGCGCGAACTGCGCGGCGTCGATCGAGCGTACCCTCCGACGGAAAGTGCCTGGCGTGGTCGCCGCCCACGTCAACTACGCCAACGAACGGGCGAACGTCGAGGTGCTGGCCGGAGCCGCCCATCGCTCCGCCCTCGTCGCGGCTGTGGAGCACGCGGGATACGGGGTGGTCGACGCCGACCCGAGCGCCGCTCCCTCGGCGGACGCGGATCCGGGTTCGATCGCCCGGGAGGCCGATATCGCGCGTCAGCGGCGCGCCTTCCTGGTGGGGGTCGCGTTCACCCTGCCTCTCTTCGTCTTGAGCATGGCGCGGGACTTCGGTCTGCTCGGGGCGTGGGCCCAGGCCGCCTGGGTGAACCTGCTGCTCTGGGCGCTCGCGACCCCGGTGCAGTTCTATACCGGTGGCGGGTTCTACCGGAGCGCCTACACGGCGCTGCGCAACGGTACGGCCAACATGGACGTGCTGGTCGCGCTCGGGTCGAGTGTGGCCTACGTGTGGTCGGTGCCCGTCGTCTTCGCCCTCGCCTCCGGGTCGACGGTGCTGGGCGAGCACGTCTACTTCGAGACCGCCGCCGTGATCATCACCCTGGTGCGGCTCGGGAAGCTCCTCGAAGCGCGCGCGAAGGGGCGCACCGGCGACGCGCTGCGTCGCCTTCTCGACCTCCGTCCGAAGACGGCTCGCCGGATCGAGCCCGACGGGAGCGAAGTCGAGGTGCGGCAAGAGCACCTGCGGGTCGGGGATCGGTTCCGCGTGAGGCCCGGCGAAGCCGTACCGACCGACGGCGTCGTGGTGGAGGGCCATTCGGCGGTCGACGAAAGCATGCTTACGGGCGAGAGCGTGCCCGTCGAGAAGGACGTGGGGGCGACCGTGACCGGGGCGACGCTCAACCGGAGTGGCGTCCTCCTCGTCGAGGCGACCGGGGTCGGGGCCGACACCGCCCTGGCGCGTATCGTGGAGATGGTGCGCGCGGCGCAGGGGAGTCGGGCTCCCATCCAGGCGCTCGTCGACCGGGTCGCGGCGGTGTTCGTCCCGACCGTGCTGGTGATGTCGCTCGCGACCTTCGGCCTCTGGTACTGGGCCCTCGACGCCGCGTTTACCGACAGCTTGATGCGCCTGGTCGCGGTCCTCGTCATCGCCTGCCCCTGCGCGTTGGGGTTGGCGACGCCCACTGCGCTGATGGTCGGGATGGGCCGTGGTGCCGACCTCGGAATCCTCTTCCGCGATGCCGAGGCGCTGGAACGGTCCCGTGACCTCACCACCGTGGTGTTCGACAAGACGGGCACGGTGACCCGCGGTGAGCCCGCCCTGCTCGAGGTCACGGCCGTCGGTGGGGGCGACGAACCCTCGGTGTTGTCCCTGGCCGCCGCGGTCGAGGCGGGGAGCGAGCATCCCCTCGGCGAGGCGATCGTCCGGGGTGCGGAGGCGGCGGGCGTCTTCATCCCGACCGCCGAGCGGGTGCAGGCGGAGGCGGGGCGCGGGATTCGAGGGGTCGTGGATGGCCGCGAGGTCCGAGTGGGGAATCGCCGCTACCTGGTGGAGTCGGGCTTCGACCCTGCTCCGGGCGACCCGGCCGCGCTCCGGCAGGAAGACCAGGCCCGCACCGCGGTCTGGGTGGGGGTCGACGACGACGTGGTCGGGGTGCTCGGAGTCGCCGATGCAGTGAAGGACGAAGCGGCCGAGGCGATCGCGCTGCTTCGCGGGCGAGGCCTGCGGGTCGTGCTCCTCACCGGTGATCGAGCGGCGACCGCCGAGGCCGTAGCCCGTCAGCTCGGGATCGACGAGGTGGAGGCCGAGGTGCTCCCGGGCGACAAGGCCGAGACGATCGTGGCGCTCCAGGCCGCAGGACCCGTGGCCATGGTGGGCGACGGGATCAACGACGCTCCCGCGCTCGCGACCGCCGACGTCGGCATCGCGATGGGCACGGGGACCGACGTGGCGGTCGAGGCGGCCGACGTGGCGCTCCTGTCGGGAGATCTCGGTGCGGTGCCCCAGGCCCTGCGGCTTTCGAGCCTGACGGTGCGCACCATACGCGAAAACCTCTTCTGGGCGTTCGGATACAACGTGATTTTGATCCCCGTGGCCGCCGGAGCCCTCTACCCCTTCGAGTCGCTGCCGATGATGCTGCGCCACCTGCACCCGATTCTCGCCGCTCTCGCGATGGCGTTCAGCAGCGTCAGCGTCGTCGCCAACTCGCTTCGGTTGAGGCGGGCCCGGATCTAGTGTAGTGTCGCCAAAGTCCTGATGCCGTTCGTGCGCGGGGGCATCCACGGGATGCGTCGTTGGAACTCCTTGCCGTAGCTATCGCTACGCC
>JANQNV010000156.1 GCA_028279425.1 Longimicrobiales bacterium
GGCGTAGCGATAGCTACGGCAAGGAGTTCCAACGACGCATCCCGTGGATGCCCCCGCGCACGAACGGCATCAGGACTTTGGCGACACTACACTAGATCCCGATCATCAGGGAACGTAGACGGAGGGGCCGGGACGCCGGCCTCTCCTCATCCCGCAGGCGTGTCCGTACGAGCCCTTCTCGGCAAGCGGCAATATCCGTGCCATGTATTGACGTAAGTCGCGGTTGTCGTTACAGTTAGAATCTCGTTCGACCCGACGCGGCCGTCGAAACCGTCGGTCGCGCCGCACGAAAGCCGTTGGGCAGGACGAGTTTGCAGGTATGTATCTCGCCGTTCCGAGGAGGGTAGTATATGGATTCGTCCAGCAACGATTTTTCCGTGCCCGAGCGGGTTCGCGAGCAGGTCCTCGACGATGATCCCGTATTGCTCCGGCACATCAAGCGTCCCCAGTGGGGGCTGGCGATCCTGGCGTGGGAAGCCGATGGGCGCCGCGCCTACCAGTTCGAAGACGGACGCCTCAGGAACTTCAAGGAAGGCTACTACGATCTGCTCCAGCCGGCCCAGCCCGAGCAGCGTTCCGAAGAAGCGGTGATCATCGACCTCCAGGCTGCGATTGGCAGCGGACTGTCGGCCGACAAGGTCCTCACTCCGGTGGCCAGCTTCGAGCAACAGGTCGAGATCTTCAAGAAGCTCTACCCCGACGGCTTCGCGGGCGAGAAGTGGACCGAGGAGCACCGGAGCACTCCCAACGGTCGCGACCTGAAGCGCCACCGTGACCCGGTCATTGCGCAGACGCAGGAGCGGTTGTCGGCCGAGGCGTGTGCCGAACTCGTCGCGCAGGAGAAGTTCGGCGACATCAATGCGGCCGTGCTCGACATCCTCGGTGGCACGAGTCTCGTCGGGCTTTCCGACGTGAAGGTGCTCCGCACGATGGACGCCGAAACCGGACAGCGCTTTGCCGAAGCCCTCGTGGGACTCCTCCATGGTGAGGGAGATCTCACTCCGAGGTTCAAGGGGTGGATCGAGGTGCTCGAGGCGACGCTCGAGGGGAAGCCCTCGTGGCGGGTGTCGACCGTCATGCCGGCGTTGTTGGCGCCCTCGGAGCACGTGTGCGTGCGCCACTCCGCGTTCATTCGGCAGGCCGCTTCGATCGCTCCCAGCTCGCAGTATTCGCAGCGCCCGACCGCCGGAGCCTATCGCAACTTCCGGCGCGTGGCGCGGGTCGTGCTCACCCGCCTCGAGGGTGAGGGTTTGAAGCCCCGCGACCTGATGGATGTCCACGACTTCGTCTGGGCCACCCTCCGGGATTCGGCACTCGAGCACTTGTCGACGTAGCCGGACCGACACCATTACGGGGTCCTTCGGTTCGAAGGCTGTACACGCGGCTCCGGGCATCGCCCGGGGCCGCGTGCCTTTTGGGATCACCGGCGGGAGTCAGCCGACCCTCCAGATCCGCGCCTCCTTGACCTCTTCGCCGGTCAACTGGGTCCAGGCCTCGGCATACAGGGCGATCTGCCGTTCGTACTGGGGGAGGCGGAGCTCGAACACGCGGTCGTCGGCGGCGGTCTTGTAGTCGACGATGACCCAGCCGTCGGGTTCGCGGAAGGCGAGGTCGATCACCCCCTCCAGGAAGGTTCCCTCGGCCTGCTCGACCACGAAGGGGTGCTCCGTCAGCCGCTGCTCCGCCGCCAGGGCTCGCTTCCAGAGGTCGGATCCGCGCAGGCGTTCGACCAACACGAGCAACGACTCCAGCTCGATGGGCTCGCCCTCCCGGAAGGGGCGATCGTTTTCGAGCAGCGCCATCCGCGCGACTCCCGCGAGAGCCCCCCCGTCGAGGCCTCGCAGCGCTGCGTCGAGGGTGACGTGCACGGCGTTGCCCCACGAAAACCCACCGGGTCCCGAGGCGCTTGCGAGGCTCTGGCTCCAAGCCGACAAGACGGGGAGAGCCGGAGCCTCGGCTTCGACTCGGACGGGGTCGTCGTCGGCCTCGTCCCGGACTCGCTGCGTTACGGTGAAGAACGCCCAGCCGGGTCGGCTCGCGCGGTCGCGGGTGCGATTGGCGTCCTCTTCTCGACCCGCGAGCACCTCGGCGCTCGGCCCGAGGGGTGGACGATCGGGCGGGGCGACGGGGTTCAGCGCGATTTCTTCGGCATGCCGGGCCAGCCACGGTTCGAGCGGTGACCACGGACCCCGTCGCTTCTCACCCTCCGCCTTGCACCCGACCACGAGTTCCTCGCCGGCCCGGGTGACGGCCACGTACAGGAGGCGGTCTTCTTCGGCGCGTCCGAACGACTGCTCCCGTTCGTCGCGAGCCTCCCAGTCCCGTGGAGCCGCGACCGTGTTCCAGCTGAAGGGCCCGCTTCTCTCGCGGACCACGCAATACCCCTCCGACTTTCCGTGGGCATCGCGCTCGATGATCATCGCCCGCCCCATGGGCGGCTCACCCCGCGGGCCCGCGAGGACGACGACGGGTGCCTCGAGTCCCTTCGCCTTGTGCAGATTCATCAGGCGGACGGCACCTCCCCGCCCTGGCTCGAGGGGCGATTCCACATCGGAGTCGTCATCGTCGAGCACGAGGGCCAACGCCTCGAGGGCTCCGGCCAATGAAGCGTCTTCGGCGACCGCCGCGGTCCGGACCAGCTCCATCGAGAAGGCGAGGGCCCCGGCGCGCAGTCCCCCGAGCTCGCCCGACGCCGCGAAGGGGAGGAGGCCCACCGAAGAGATGATCTCGTCGACGATCTCGTCGGCGGGGCGCTCGGCCGACCGCCTCCACCACTCGCCGAGCCGGGCGAGCGCATCCCTCACGGGACCGGGGGGCTGACGATCGGAGACCCGGTAGTCGAAGGTACCCCCGGCCTCGACATGCCCCAGCAGGCTTTCCGGATCGAGCCCGAAGAAGAGCCCCTCCAGCACGGCGACCGTGGTGAGGCGATTCCCCGGATCGACGAGGGCCTCCAGGACGAGGCGAAGCTCGCGGAGCTCGTCTTCGATGCCGACCCCGGAGCCGGACACCAGAACGGGGAGCTGACGCGCCTCCAGGGCACGCGCGAAGGTCGACAACCCTCTTCGCACACGGGTGAGGATCAGGAAGTCCTCGGGGCGGCGCTCACCCGAGGCGATGCGCGATGCGACCCAGGTCGCCAGCGCCTCGGCTTCCCACTCCAGCGAGAGGGCGGCCTTACCGAACTCCTTCGGAATCGTGTAGCGAAAGACGCCCGAACTCGACGACGAGGCCGTCTGTGTGACGAGCGGAGCGAATGCGGCCTGTCGATCGGTCGCTTCGGCTGGAAAGCGTCCTTCTCCTCCCGCTTCGCGCGGGGCGAATACGCCCGCTACGATCGCCCCGATGGGCGTCGTCGACCGGAAGTTCGCCGTGAGACGCACCACACGACCGAAGGACTCGAAGCGACCTCGGATGCGCCCGTATAGAGAGATGTCGGCCCGCCGGAAGCGATAGATGCTCTGCTTCGGATCCCCGACCACGAAGAGCGCACCCGGCCGCGGCACGAGGTCGGCCCAGCCGGCCCCGGGGGGATCGTCGGCCGGATCCGACGAGAGGAGGAAGAGCAGTTCGGCCTGGAGCGGGTCGGTATCCTGGAATTCGTCGACCAGGATCCGCCTCCAGCGAAGGCCCAGCCCGCGTCGAGCCCCGGGAGAGCGCCGCAGCAGGGCGGTGGCGAGCGAGAGCAGGTCGTGGAAGGTGAGCTGCGCGGTACGGCGCCGGTGTTCGGCGAAGGCGCGCGATGCCCCCTGTAGAAGCTCCAGCACCGGGGCATAGCGGTGGGCGTACCACGCCGAGAGGAGGCGACGTCCGAGCGGCTGGGGACGAGCGTCGG
>JANQNV010000157.1 GCA_028279425.1 Longimicrobiales bacterium
GGCGTAGCGATAGCTACGGCAAGGAGTTCCAACGACGCATCCCGTGGATGCCCCCGCGCACGAACGGCATCAGGACTTTGGCGACACTACACTAGAACTTCGGGGACCCTCGGTCGACCCGGCGACCGCCGCGGCGGCTCCACGTCTGCGGGAGGAAGAGCAGGAGCACGGTGTAGATCTCGAGCCGGCCCACGAGCATGAGAAAGGTCAGGATGCCCAGCGCAGGGCTCGACAGCCACCCGTAGTTGTCGGTCGCCCCAACCTCCCCCAGGCCCGGCCCGACGTTGCCGACGGTGGCGGCGCTCGCGCCGAGGGCCGTCTCGAGATCCATCCCGAGAAGGCTCATCGCCACGGCACCGGCGAGGAAGATGAAGAGGTAGAGGATCACGAATCCGATCACGTTGGCCAGCACGTGTTCGGGGACCACGTGCCGCCCCACCCGGGCGAGCATCACGGCCCGAGGGTGCAGGTGCTTGCGCAGCTCCATCGCACTCTGCTTGAGGAGCAGAAGGATCCGCACGGACTTCATCCCCCCGCCGGTCGATCCGGCCATTCCGCCGACGAACAGCATCGCGAAGAGGAGGGCCTGGGCTCCCGGCACCCACGCCTCGAAGTCGGCGGTGACGAAGCCGGTCGTGGTGACGATCGACACCACGGTGAAGAGTCCGTCGCGAACGGCGCGCTCGAGGGCGCGGAGCTCGTAGGTGCCGCTCAGGAGGTTCACCGCCACGATCGCGGCCGCCACGCTGGCGATCATCGCGGTGAAGAAGCGCCACTCCACATCGCGCAGGTATTCGAAGCGGCCGGCCGCCGCGCGGAAGTGCAGAGTGAAGTTGATGCCGGCCAGATACATGAAGACGATCGTGACGTACTGCGTGTAGGGCGACTCGAAGTGCCCGAGCGAGGCGTTCTTCGTGCTGAAGCCGCCCGTGGCCACGGTGGCGAAGGCGTGTGTGACCGCGTCGAACCATCCCATCTCGCCCACGACGAGGAGCAGGATCTGCAGCCCCGTCATGCCGACGTAGACCAGCCAAAGGAGCTTCGCGGTTTGAGCGATCCGGGGACGGAGGCGCTCCGGGGTCGGGCCCGGAACTTCGGCCTTGAACAACTGCATGCCCCCCACACCGAGATACGGGAGGACCGCGATGGCCAGGACGATGATCCCCATCCCCCCGAGCCAGTGGGTGAGGGCCCTCCAGAACAGCACGCCGTGCGGGAGCGATTCGATGTCGGCGAAGACGGTCGCTCCCGTGGTCGTGAAGCCCGACATGGACTCGAAGACGGCCGCCCAGAAGGAGGGGATGGTCCCGGTGAACAGATAGGGAAGGGCCCCGAAGACCGCCGTTCCAGCCCATGCGAAGGTCACGATGGCGTAGCCCTCCCGCGGCGACAGGTCGCCCTCGAGGCCGGTCAGCCGCCAGGCCAGACCTCCAACGGCCATCGTCAGGAGCGCGGCCACCAGGAGGGGCACCGTATCGCCGTCCCGATAGAGCAACGACACGCCCAGTGCCGCGAACATGGAGAGGCCGACGAAGACGAGCAGGAGCCCGACCACGCTGACGACGTTGCGCAGGGACATCATGGGAGGTGTACCGAACCCTCTCGGATCGATGGAGCGGTCATGCGAAGAGCCGCTCGATCTCCGAGATCGCTTCGGGGAGCGCGAACACGATGACCTCGTCACCCGGCAGGATCTCGTCGTCGCCGCGCGGGATCACGATCTCGTCGCCGCGTAGAATCGTCCCCACGAGGGCGCCCTTCGGAAAGCGGAGTTCGCGCAGCGCCTTCCCCGCGACGCGGGCGTTGGGACCGACGTTGAACTCGATCGCTTCGGCGTCGATCCCCTTCAGGGCGGCCACCGTCATCACCCGGCCCCGGCGCACGTAGCGCAGGATCGCGTTGACGGTGGCCATGCGAGGCGAGACCGCCGCGTCGATCCCGACCTTCGCGACCAAGGGCAGGTAGTCGAACTTGTTGACCAGGCTGACCACCTTGCGCGCGCCGACCGTCTTCGCGACCAGCGAACTCAGCATGTTGGTCTCGTCGTGGCCGGTGGCCGCGATGAAGCCGTCCAATCCGGCCACACCCTCCATCTCGAGGAGTTCGAGGTCGGTGGCGTCCGCGTGGAGCACGAGGGTCCGGGGGAGCTTCTCGGCGAGCTCGAGGCAGCGGCGGCGGTCGTGGTCGAGCACCGTGCACTCGATGCCGTGCTCTTCGAAAAGCTCTGCGAGGTATTCGCCCTCGGTACTCCCGCCGGCGATCATGACACGCCGAAGGGGGTGACGGTCGTGGCCGGCCAGGGGGGGCACGCTCGTCACCTCACTCGACGGGGCGAGGACGTACACGAGGTCTCCGGCCTCCACCCGGTCGTCGCCGTCGGGAATGATGGTTCGCCCGTCGCGAACGATCGCCGCGGTGACGAAGTGGAAGTCCCGCAGCTCCTCCCCGATCTGGACGAGGGTCTTGCCCGCAACGGGCGCGCCTCGGCGAACCACGATTCCCAGCAGTTGGACCCGGCCCTCCGCGAACTGGGCCACGTCGGTCGCGGCGCCGCTCTGAAGCAGCTGGTACGTTTCCAGGGCGCACTCCCGCTCGGGATTGATGAGCAGGTCGATCCCCAGCGCCTCCCGTGAAAGCACCGACCCGCGGGTGTGGTACTCCGGATTGGAGACGCGGGCGATCGTATACCGCACGCCCATCCGCGACGCCGCGAGGCATGCGATGAGATTGACCTCGTCCTGACTGGTGACCGCCAGCAGCATGCGGGCGCCGCGCACACCGGCGCGCTCGAGCACGGGGAGTGAGGCCCCATTGCCAGCGATCGTCAGGACGTCGAGCTGTTGCGAGGCGAACTCGGCCCGCTCCGGGTTCGACTCGATCAGGATCACGTCCTGATGCTCTTCGGAGAGGCGCCGGGCGAGATTGAAACCCACCTCGCCGCCGCCCACGATGAGGACTTTCATGGTCGAAAAGCTAGCGCGGCCCCGAAGTGGTGTCGAACCCGGCAGGCGTCGGAACACCGGGCCCAACCGGGGGAAGAACAGGAGGTACCCCACACCCCTCCCAGCTTCCCTTCCAGGAGCGTTCATGCTCGACCGCGACCGCCTCGTTCAGCTCTATCGCGACCTCAGTGACGCCCTCGTGCTCAGCGTCTACCTCGACGTCGATCAACAAGACCCCGCGAAGCGGCGTGCGTGGAAGGTGCGCCTCGACCGCGAGGCTTCCCTCGAGGGTCGGCGGATCGCCGAAGAGGGAGGCGACGAGGAGGCCTTTCGCGCGGCGCTCGCGCACGTGGAGACCGCCCTTCGCGACCAGGGGTTCGTGCAGGGGCGCGGATGGGTCGGATTCGCGACGCCGGAGCGCCTGGTGCACCACGAGTCCCTCGAGGTGCCGATGCCCGATCTGGTGCGCTGGGAGAAGGGGATTCGTGTGGCGCCCTACGTGCGCGGCCTGAAGCGGCTGCGGAAGATCGTCGTCGCGGTCGCCGACCGCCGCCGGGTTCGCCTGTTCGGCCTTCAGGGCAGTGCGCTCGAGGAGGCCGCTGCATTGACCTCGAGCCAGGAGCTCGGCGAGGTGTCGGATTCGGCCATGAGCAAGGCCGGGTCGCGTCACAGCGGCGTGCGGGGCGAAACCGCCACCGACCAGGCGCAGCGGGTGCTGGATCAGGAGTCGGACCGCCTCTGGAAGGAGGCGGCCGAGTATCTCGTCGACGAGAGTGGGGCCGACGGCTTCATCGTGATCGGTGGCACCCCCGAGGCCGTGGGTCGTCTCGAGGGCCTGCTGCCCGACCGCGTCCGTCGCCGCGCCGAAACGTCGACTTCGATGCATCTCGACCAGACGGTGTCGGAGGTGCAGGAGATGGTGCAGTCGGCGGCGTCGGTGCTGAACAAGCGGCTCCAGGGGCAGCTCGTCTCGGGTGTCGTGGATATGGCTCGGTCGGGCGGGAAGGGTGTCCTCGGCCGCGATGAAACCGTGGCGGCCCTCCGGGAGATGCGGGTCGACACGCTCCTGCTCTCCCGCAGCTTCCTGCGCGACGACCCCGAACTCGCCGATCGGGCGGTCGGGACCGCTCTGGCCCAGGACGCCGACGTCGAGGAGGTGTCGGGCCCGGGCGCCGAGACCCTCGACCTCGAGGCGGGAGGTGTGGGGGCGCGGCTGCGCTACCGGGTCGAAGAGCCCGCGGTGACGGGCGACTGAGACCCTGAGCGGCCCGAGCCGAGGGTCGGGCGGGTAGGGGGGACGGCCTTGTAGAACCCCGCCGCGGGGTGAATCGTAGAAGACACGATTCACCCCGCCTCCCCATTCGGTGCCCATGCCCGCTCTCCCGTCCCTTCGCTCGTTCCGTCCGCTCGCGATCGCTGCCTCGCTGGCCGGGTCGCTCGGTATCGTGGCCCCCGCTCCGATCTCGGCGCAGATGCCGGCCGACTTCCACGCCGACACCTCGGTCGTGACGACACACAGCGTCACGATTCAGGGCGTGGCCGTGCCGTACACCGCCGAGGTGGGCTACCAGCCCGTGTTCGACGCCGACGGCTCGACGATCGCGGCGCTGCACTACACCTACTACGAGCGCACCGACGTCGACGATCGGGTATCGCGCCCGCTCCTGGTGTCGTTCAACGGAGGGCCGGGCTCCGGGTCGCTGTGGATGCACATCGGCTACACCGGGCCTCGCATGCTCGAGATCGACGACGAGGGGTATCCGGTGATGCCGTACGGGATGCGCGACAATCCGCATTCGGTGCTCGACGTGGCCGACATCGTATACGTGAACCCGGTCAACGTGGGCTACTCCCGGATCGTGGGAGACACCGAGCGGAGCCGCTTTTTCGGCGTCAACGAAGACGTGCGCTACCTCTCCGACTGGATTCGCACCTTCGTGACGCGCAAGGAGCGGTGGGCGTCGCCGAAGTACCTGATCGGCGAGAGCTACGGGACGACCCGCGCTTCCGGGCTTGCGCGCGAGCTGCAGGGATCGGAGTGGATGTACCTCAACGGGGTCATCCTGGTGTCGCCTACGGGCCTCGGCGTCCAGCGAGCCGGCCCGGTGGGTGACGCGCTCGCTCTGCCCAACTTCACGGCGACCGCGTGGTACCACGATCAGCTCGATCCCTCCCTTCAGGGGCGCGACCTCGAGGACATCCTCCCCGAGGTCGAGGCCTTCACCCTCGACACCTTGCTCCCCGCGCTCGCTCGGGGAGGCTCTCTCCCGACCTCCGAGCGCGACGCGATCGCGCGCGAGGTGGCACGATGGTCGGGCACGTCGCCCGAGTGGGTGCTGGCCCACAACCTGCGGCCCAGCGTGGGCGAGTTCCGGAAGGAACTGCTGCGCGACGACGGCTTGACCGTCGGGCGGCTCGATGCCCGCTACCGGGGCCTGGACCGACGGGACGCCGGCGAGTCGTACGACTACGATCCCGCCCTCTCGGCCTGGAACCACGCCTTCTCGCCGGCGATCAACATCTACATGCGCTCGGAGTTGGGGTGGGACACCGATCTTCAGTACTACCTCTTCGGTCCCGTGAACCCATGGAATCGGAGCGGGGACTCGACGGGTGAAAACCTCCGCCGGGCCATGTCGGAGAACCCGTACCTTCATGTCTACGTCCAGGCGGGCTACTACGACGGAGGGACGGACTACTTCAGTGCGAAGTACACCATGTGGAATCTCGACCCGGCGGGCCGGCTTCAGGACCGCATGCGGTTCACCGGGTATCGCAGCGGCCACATGATGTACCTCCGCGCCGAGGATCTGAGCACCTCGAACCAGGACATTCGGGACTTCATCGCCTGGTCGCTCGAGGCCGCCCGCGGACCGGCTCGACACTAAGCCGTCGACGCCTTGAAAGGGACATGACGAAGAGGTCCGCGGAGGCGCCGAAGGCCGACGGCCCGGAGAGGGGCGAGATCGAGGCGTCCGGGCGAAAGCCCCACCGGTTTCGTCGCCTCAAGTGGATCCTGCTGATCGGCGTACCGCTGCTTGCTGCCGCCGTTCCCACGGCGATGTGGGAGGCGCGCACGTCGACGCTACAGGCCCGATTCTTCTCCGGTCGGGGCGAGGGGCTGGACTGGGCACTCCGGGCGGGAACCAGTTCGCGGATCCGCTTTCCCGACGGCGGGCCCTGGGACGCGCGCCTCGGCTACTCGAGGATCGACTCGGTGGTGGACCGCGCCCGGGAGCGAGGCTTCACGGTGGCCGAGCAGGCCGTGCTGACCGAGGCGTTCCAGCAGCGCGTGGATGCGGGGTGGTACGCGGTATACCCGGAGAAGTCGCAGGGTGGCCTGAGCATTCGCGACCGCAACGGAGCAGAGCTCCATCGGTCTCCGATGCCGGCCCGGGTGTACCGCGACTTCGATTCGATTCCGGATCTCGTCTGGAGGAGTCTGCTCTACATCGAGAACCGCGGCTTCCTCGACTCGGTCGCTCCCTTCCAGAACCCTGCGGTGGACTGGCCCCGCTTCACCCGCGCCGTCGGTGAACTCGGTCTCAAGGTGTTGGGCAGCGAGCGCAATGTGCCGGGCGGGAGCACCCTGGCCACGCAGCTGGAGAAGTTTCGCCACTCGCCCGAGGGGCGCACCGGGTCTCCGATGGAGAAGTTGCGGCAGATGGAAGCTGCGGCGATGCGCGCCTACATCGACGGCCCCGAGACCACCGCCGACCGACGACGCGCGGTGCGCGACTACCTCAACTCGGTGCCACTTTCGGCCCAACGCGGCCATGGCGAGGTGATCGGCGCGAGCGATGGGTTGTGGGCGTGGTACGGCACGGACTTCGACGAGGCCAACCGGGCCTTGCGTGCGAGGCCCACCAGCGACGACGAGGCGGAGTGGCGAGCGCGGATCTTCCGACAGGCGCTCAGCCTCCTCGTGGCTCACCGTCGACCCTCCTTCTACCTCGTACAGCCTGAGGGGCGGACCGAGCTCGGCGAGCTCACCGACGCCTACCTGCGCCTCATGTCGCGCGACAGCGTGATCCACGAGTCGTTGGCTCGGAAGGCGCTCGCCGCCGAGGTTCGAATCCTCGACCGCGCACCCGAGCGCGCCCCGGTACCGTTCGTGGAACGCAAGGCGGCCAACACCGTGCGGACCAGCCTGCTCCCCCTGCTCGGGGTCCCCAGTCTGTACGACCTCGATCGCTACGATCTGACGGCGCACACCACGATCGACATGCAGTGGCAGGAGGGTGTGTCAGGGGTGTTCGAGGCGCTGCACGATCCCGACTACGTGCCATCGAGTCCCTTCGCCGAGGCACGGTTGCTGGGCACGTCCGACCCCACCCGCGTCCTCTATACCTTCACGCTGCTCGAGCGCACCGAGGTGGGGAACGTCGTCCGGGTGCAGACCGACAACTTCGATGGGCCGCTCAACCTCACCTCGGCCGGTCGGCTGGAGCTCGGCTCCACCGCCAAGCTGCGCACGTTGGTCACCTATCTGAAGGTGCTCGCCGACGTCCACGACCGGGTGAGCGGGCTGACACCGGACTCGCTCGCGCGCCTGAGGGTCGCCCCGCAGGATCGCCTCTCCAGCTGGGTGGTCGGCGAGCTTCGCCGCTCCCCCGAGCTGTCGAAGGCGGAGCTCCTCGACGCGGCCCTCTTCCGCACCTATTCGGCCAACCCCCGCGAGCGGTTCGCGACCGGCGGCGGTGTGCAGACCTTTTCGAACTTCACCTCGGCCGACGACGGGCGGGTGGTGACGGTTCTCGAGGCGTTCGAGCAGTCGATCAACCTCCCCTTCGTGCGCATGATGCGCGACCTGGTCGACTACTTCATGTATCTCGGGAGCGGGTCGACGGCCTCGGTGCTGGAGCAGGTGGACGACCCCACCCGTCAGGCGTACCTGGAGCGCTTCGCCGATCGAGAGGGCCGGAGTTTCATGCGTACCTTCCACCGTCGCTACGAGGGGCGACCTGCCGATTCGATTCTGTCGGTCCTGGTGGATGACCGGGGTCTCGGTCCCACCCGAACGGCGTGGGCGTTCAGGTCGGTGAAGCCCTCCGCCGATCTCGGAGCGTTCGAGACCTTCTTGCGAAACCACACGCCGTTGTCGGGTCTGGCCCCCGGCGCGATCGAAGACCTCTTTCGGCGTGCGGATCCCACCCCGTGGGACCTGAACGACCTCGGGTACCTGGCCCGGATCCACCCTCTGGAGCTCTGGGTCGTGGCCCAGTTACTCGACCGTCCCGACGTGACGCTCGACACCCTTCTCGAGGAGGGGGCGGCGGTCAGGCAGGAGGTGTATCAGTGGCTGTTCCGCACCCGCCGGCGCAACGCGCAGGACCAGCGGATCCGCTCGATGCTCGAGTTGGAGGCGTTCCAGCTCATCCATGCCGAGTGGCAGCGGTTGGGGTATCCGTTCGCGAATCTCGTCCCGTCGCTGGGGTCCTCGATCGGTAGCTCCGGCGACCGCCCCATGGCGCTCGCCGAGCTGATCGGCATCCTCGTCAACGACGGTGTTCGCCTCCCGATCGTTCGGGTCGACGAAGTGCATCTGGCCGAGGGCACGCCCTTCGAGACGCGCCTGGCCCGTCGCGAGGCGCGTGGCGTGCCGGTGCTCGATCCCGACGTGGCGGCGACCGCCCGACGGGCGATGGCGGCCGTCGTGGAGCGCGGCACGGCGCGGCGGGCCGCAGGGACCGTGCTCGATGCCGACGGCGCACCGGTCGCCATGGGCGCAAAGACCGGCACGGGTGACAATCGATACCAGGTCTATTCGGCGGGGGGCGCTCTCGTCGAGTCGCGGGCCGTCAACCGTACCGCCTCGCTGGTCTTCTTTCTCGGGGAGCGCTACTTCGGGGTCGTCACCGCCTACGTGCCGGGGCCCGAGGCCGACGCGTACCGCTTCACGAGCGCGCTTCCGTCGGAGATCTTCCGAAGCGTAGCCTCGGTTCTCACCCCTCTTCCGGCGCCCGCGTCTCGCTGAGCGCCCGCCTATCCGGAGACTCCATGATTCGTTCGCCGCTGGTTCGATGGCTTCCCCTGAGTGTCGCCGTGGCGGCCTGCGCACCCGGAGGCGACGCGAGCAGCCGAGCCGACGCGGGCGGGGGCGAGGGGTCGACCGTATCGGTCGACTTCGAGCGCTACGAACTGCCGAATGGGCTCGAGGTGGTTCTCCATGTCGATGATTCCGACCCCCTGGCGGCGGTCGCGATGACCTTTCACGTCGGGTCGGCGCGCGAGGTCGAGGGGCGCACCGGATTCGCGCACCTCTTCGAGCATCTCTTCTTCCTGGACTCCGAGAATCTCGGGCCGGGCGGGCTCGACCGTTTGATGACCCGGGTCGGGAGTTCCACCAACGGGTCCACGAATCGGGACCGGACCAACTACTTCGAGGTCGTACCGATCGACGGTCTGGAGAAGACCTTGTGGGCCGAGGCCGACAAACTCGGGTGGTTCATCAACACCGTGACGCCCGATGTGGTCGCCAAGGAAAAGCAGGTGGTGAAGAACGAAAAGCGCCAGGTGGTCGACAACGTCCCGTACGGACACTCCAACTACGTGATCGATCGGGCGCTGTATCCCGAGGGACACCCGTACCGCTGGCAGGTCATCGGCTCGCTGGCCGATCTCGACGCCGCCTCGCTCGACGACGTGAGGGCTTTCCACTCCCGGTGGTACGGCCCGAACAACGCGACCCTGGTCGTCGCGGGCGACATCGACGTCGAACGGGTGAAGGGATGGATCCAACGGTACTTCGGTGAGATCCCGCGCAGGGAGACGCCCGAGCCGGCTTCCGTGCCCGAGGTCGCCCTCGACGAGACCCGCCGGCTCATGCACGAAGACAACTTCGCGCGCCTGCCCCAGCTCCAGTTGGCTTGGCCGACGGTGCCGGTCTACCACCCCGACAGCTACGCCCTCGATGCGTTGGCCGAGATCCTGACCGACGGCAAGACGTCGCCGTTCTACGAGGTGATCGTCGAGGAACAGGGCGTTGCTCCCGCCGCGAGCGCCTTCAACGGAGCCCAGGAACTCGCCGGGCGCTTCACCCTCGCCGTGCGGGCCTTTCCCGGCACCGACCTCGACGAGGTACATGCGGCGATCGACTCCGCCTTTGCTCGTTTCGAGGCTGAGGGGGTCTCGCAGGACGAGCTCGCTCGTGTGAAGGCCGGTACCGAGACCCGCTTCTATCGCGGCCTGTCGAGCGCGCAGGGGAAAGCCTTCAGCCTGGCGCAGTATGCCATCTTCGCGGGCGACGCGGGATTTCTGGAGGAGGATCTGCGTCGCACGTTGGCCGTGACCGCCGACGACGTCATGGACGTCTACCGGCGCTACATCGCCGGCCGGCCGTTCGTGGCGGCCAGCTTCGTCCCCCGTGGCCAACCGGAGCTCGCGCTCGAAGGGTCGGACGTGGCGGAGGTGGTCGAGGAGCCCATCGTCTTCGGCGCCGAGCCCCGCGTCGTCATCGACGACCGCGGTGACATCGAGCGCACCCCCTCGATCATCGATCGATCCGTCGAGCCCCCCTATGGCGAGGCGCCCGTGCTTCGCGCCCCCGCCGTCTGGCGCGACGAGCTGTCGAACGGAGTGGAGGTACTCGGGATTCGCGACACCGAATTGCCCCTGGTCCAATTCGAGCTGACGCTGCGGGGTGGCCTGTTGGTCGAGGATCCGGGCCGGACGGGAGTCGCGAATCTGTTGGCGCAAACGATGACCGAGGGCACGGCGCGCCGTACCCCTGCCGAACTCGAGGCGGCCATCGACCTGCTGGGGGCGTCCCTCACGGTGTCGGCGGGGCGAGAGAGCTTCTCGATCCGGGGGAGCGCCTTGCGGCGCAACTTCGCTGAGACCATGGCGCTCGCCGAAGAGATCCTGCTGGAGCCCCGCTTCGACAGTGCGCAGTTCGAGCTGGCGCGTCAGCGCGTCGGCAATCAGCTCCAGCAACAGGCGGCGAGCCCCGGCGCGATCGGGGCCCAGGTCTTCCAGAAGCTGCTGTACGGGGATCACATCCTGGGCCGCAACCCGCTCGGGACCCTGGCGACGGTGGCCGACATCTCGCTCGACGACCTGCGGGCCTACCACGCCGAGAAGCTGGTGCCTTCCGTGGCCGCCTTTCACGTCGTCGGGGCGGTCGACCGCGACGAGGTCATGTCGGCCCTCGACGGTTTGGAGCAGCGCTGGGAGGGCGGCCGCCTGGCGTTTCCGGATGCGCCCTCGTGGGACCCTGGGCGCGCGGGGCTCTACTTCGTCGACGTGCCGAACGCGAGCCAGTCCGTGTTGAACATCGGGCGCCTCGCCCTCGCCGAGACCGACTCCGAGTTCTGGCCCGCTTCGGTCATGAACTTCCGCTTCGGCGGCGGGGGGTTCGCTTCGGATCTGACCCAGCAGCTCCGCGAAGGTCGTGGCTACACCTACGGGATCGGCTCGCGCTTCTCGGGATCGACGCTGCCCGGGCCATTCTCGATCTCGTCGTCGGTGCGTTCCAACGTCACGTTCGAGGCGCTCGACCTCATCAAGGAGATCGGCGAGGGGTTTGGCCCGTCGTACGATCAGGACGATCTCGAGGCGACACAGGGGTTCCTGCTCCGAACGAACGCTCGCGCCTTCGAGACCCTCGGGGCCAAGCTCGCGACGCTGGGCGACATGAGCGCCCTCGGTTTCGACGCCGACTACGTGCTGCAACGCGAGGAGGTGGTTCGAACCTTCGACGTGACCCGTGCTCGCGACCTGGCCCAGCGTTGGCTCGATCCGTCCGAGATGATCTGGCTCGTGGTCGGCGATGCGGCCACGCAACGCACCCGACTCGACGCCCTGGAGCTGGGACCGTCGACGCTCGTCGATCGAAATGGAGAGCCGGTCGACGGGAGGTGATCCGTCGCGACGGCTCGAATGGGCCCGGCAGGATTCGAACCTGCGACCTACCGATTATGAGTCGGCTGCTCTAACCGCTGAGCTACGGGCCCGGTGGGGTGAAGAGAGCGACGACCTCGGTCAGCTCGGATTCGTCGTCGAGCACCGGAGCGAGGGTGACCGTGCAGGGCAGCGGCGCCCGCTTCGGGCCCGTCAGCTTCCCCTCGAGCCGGAGCGAGGCGACCGCGCCCGAGCGAAGCGTGTCGAGGGCGGCTTCGAAGCGCCCGGGTTGGTCGAGTAGGAGGAACGAATCGAGGGGCGAAGTGACCAGGTCGGCCGCGCGGCGACGCGCCACACGGCTGAGCGCGGGGGCCGCGTCCAATACGTGTCCTTCGGAGTCGAGCACCGCGATCGCCACCGGCAGTCGTTCGAGGGTGGCTCGGAACCGCGAGGCGCCGATCCGCAAGCGCTCGGGATCGACGGTGCCCGGGACACTCTCGACGGCGCCCTCGACGTACGAAACGCGACCCGACTCGTCGTTGTAGGCGCGTGCCGTGGTGCGTACGGGCACGTGGAAACCGTCGTCGCGCTCCAACCAGCTCTCGAACCCGCGCACGACACCGTCGCCGTCGAGGGCGGCGCGGAAGCGCTCGACATCGCTGGGGTGTACGTAGAACGAGGCCGCGAAACGTTCCTGAAGGAGGATCGCGTCCGGATTGCCGAGGAGCTGCACGAGTGCCGGATTCGCGTCGAGGAAACCCCCGTCGGCCGTGCATCGGAAGAGGCCCATGGGAAGGTGGTCGAACAGTCCGCGGAACCGGGCTTCGCTCTCCCGGAGCGCCTCGAGAGATCGTTGTCGTTCGAGGGTGTACCGGAGTGAGCGCTCGAGGCCGGCGGGGTCGATCTGTCCTTTGACCAGATAGTCGGCGGCGCCGGCCTGCTGGGCCTCGAGATCGACCTCCCGAGATCCCTTTCCGGTGAGCAGGATCAACGGGGTGTCGAGTTCGCGCTGGCGGGCCAGGCGGATCAGGTCGAGGCCGTTGTCGGCGCCGAGCATGTAGTCGACGAGCGCTACGTCGTACCGACCCGATTCGAGTTCCTCGATCCCCTCGCTGGCCGTCTTGGCCCAATGCGTGGTCACGACGGCGTCGTGTACCTGCTCGAGCATCGCCCGGGTAAAGGCGGCGTCCGTGGGTTCGTCTTCGACGAGCAGCAGATGAATGGTCTCGGTCGCCACGTGCGCCACCGCCGGGGTAGGGGAGTCGGGCAGCGTCAAGCTACGCCGCTCGGGCGTCCGACTCAAGCAGGCGCGGCGCGATCGAACCCGGGGCTATTCCGCGTCTGCCGAAGGCTTGCGCCGGAGCTGCTTCAACCGACCGCGGCGCGTCTTCTCGTCGGCGCGTTTCCGCTTCTCCCGCCGGGGCACGCGGGTGGCTCGCCGGACGGGGTCGACGCGATTTCGTTCGACCAGCTTCTTGCGGAGTCGTTCGAGTGCGAGTTGGCGGTTGCGAAGCTGGCTGCGCTCGGACCGGCTCTCGGCTCGTACACCCGTGGCGCGGTGTACCAGCCGCACGCCACTGTCGGTGGTGTTCTGGTGCTGCCCCCCTTTCCCTCCGGACCGGAAGGTCTGCACCTCACACTGACCGAGCAGGGTCACGTCGTCGTCGGGGATGTCGAAGGGGACGCTCACAGGGCTCCTCTTGGGCCGTTTCGGGATGGCCTCGGTACGGGTTTTTCCGTACCATTCGGATTGAACCCACGGGTGCGCACCTTCGTTCCTGCGCCCTTGCCCTTCCTGGCCGGACATGATCTTCGACCGCAGCGAACAGCACCCCGGCGCGCGCTTCTTGCTCATGCTGGCCTCCGGGGTCGTTGTGGTGTGGGGGCTCCAGTTCGCGGCGTCGATCCTGCTGCCCTTCGCCGTGGCGCTGTTCCTCTCGGCGCTCAGCCTCCCGATCGTCATCTGGCTCACGCGCCGCAGGGTGCCCGCGCCCATCGCCATCTTCGTGGCGATGGCGGTGGTCGTGGGGGTGTTCGGTCTCCTGATTCTGCTGGCGAGTCAGTCGCTCCCCGACCTCGACCGACGACTGCCACGCTACCAGACCGCGCTCGAGGCCCTGTGGGCTCGTCTCGTGGCGTGGGTGTCGAGCTTGAGCTGGATCTCCACCTTCACGCAACAGCCGGTCGATCAGATCCTGACCCCCGATTTCTTCGGGAGCCAGGCCGTACTCGACTTCGCACAGAGCACGCTGACCAGGGGCACGATCATCGTATCTCGCACCTTCGTGGTGCTGCTCGTGATGGTCTTCGTGCTGGCTGAGGCCACCGTGTTTCCCGCCAAGCTGCGGATGTTGACCGACGGGTCGGCACGCGGCGAAGAGCGGATGGCCAAGGTGGTGACCGAGATCCAGAGCTACCTCGGCATCAAGACGGTGATCAGCCTCCTGACGGGACTCTTGCTCGGGGCGTTCTGCTGGATGATGGGGCTCGATTTTCCGATTCTGCTGGGCCTCATCGCCTTTGCGTTGAACTACGTCCCCACGGTGGGGTCGATCATCGCGGCGGTTCCCGCCGTGCTCTTGAGCCTGATCCTCACGGAGGGCGCGATCGGGCCGGCGATCGGTGTGGCCACCGGGTACGTGGTGGTCAACACCATCTTCGGCAACATCATCGAGCCGAACCTGATGGGGCGGCGGTTGGGGCTCTCCCCTCTCGTGGTCGTCTTGTCTCTTCTGTTCTGGAATTTCGTCTGGGGGCCGGTCGGCGCACTGCTGTCGGTTCCGCTGACGATGGTCGTGAAGATCTGGCTCGAAAACACGCAGGACCTGCGATGGGTCGCGGTCCTGCTCGACAAACAGGTGCCGGTGTCCGGCGCATCGCCGGCCAGCGGGCCCGCCGACATCGATACCGACGAAGGAGTATGAGGTCATGCCCCGCATCGAATACGAAGCGCTACCCCCCGAGGCCCGCGTCTGGGCGTTCGCGGCCTCGGAGCCCCTCGCCGCCGAGGTCGCCGACGAGCTGATGACGGAGGTCGACGCCTTCCTCGATGGATGGAATGCGCACGGACACCCCCTCGCCGGAGCCCGACGCTGGGACGACGCTCGCTTCCTCTTGGTCGGCGTGGACGAGCGCACCGCGCCGCCCTCCGGGTGCTCGATCGATGCGCTCCACCACGTGCTCAAGGACTTCGAGGCGCGGCACGGCGTAGGGCTGACCGATCACATCGACGTGCTCTATCGTGATCCGGACGGCCGCATCCTGCGACGCACTCGGCCGGAGTTCGCGCGCCTCGCCCGCTCGGGCGAGGTCGATCTCGACACGCCCGTCTTCGACCTGACCATCACCCGCAAGTCGCAGGTCGACGCAGGGTTCGAGGTGCCGGCTCGCGATGCGTGGCACCAGCGCGCCTTCTGGCGGGGACCCGCGCCTACTTGATTCCCTTCGGGATGCCCCGCTTCACGAGGGGGCTCATGGCGAGCGCGACGACGCCGGCCGCCCCGACGATCATGGCCACCGTGCGGAACAGCGCGAAGGGCTCGAGCGTCTCGAGGCGTCCGGCCACCAACCCGGCGATGAGGTTGCCCAGCGCCGCGCCGACGAACCAGATGCCCATCATCTGACCGACCCGCTTCTCGGGCGACAGCTTGGTGATCGCGCTCAGCCCGACCGGTGAGATCGTCAGCTCTCCAGCCGTGTGGAAGAAGTAGGTCACGATGAGCCAGGCGGGCGAGATCAGGTTGTCGGGGCTCGCGTTCGCGGCGCCCCACGACAGCACGAAGAAGCCCATTCCGAGCCCCAGGAGCCCCAGGCCGAACTTGACCGGGATCGACGGGTCGGCGTTGCGCTTTTCGAGGGCGACCCACATCGAGCCGAAAACGGGCGCGAGCAGGATGATGAAGATCGGGTTGATCGACTGGAGCCACGAGGCGGGGAGCTCGGTGCCGCCTACGGTACGATCCGTGAGGTCCTGCGCGAAGAGGTTGAGCGACGTGCCGGCCTGCTCGAAGCCCGACCAGAAGATGGCGATCAGGAGGAAGAGCCAGAAGATCACGCCCAGCTGCTTCTTCTCGTCGGCCGTGTGGCCGCCGGCGGTCAGGAGGTAGGCGAAGTACAGCGCCACCAGAATCAGGACCCCGTAGCCGAGGTAGGTGGCGATCTCGGTCAGCGAGAGCGGGATCGTGCCGTTGGAGACGAGGAAGCCGAAGCCGGCGATCGCCGCAAAGGCCGCAAAGAAGATCAGGTAGAACCGGCGCTCGAGCGCAGCGACGGCCTCGGGTGAGGCGGTGGACTTGAGGAGTCCGGCGTTGCCCAGATACCCGGCGCCCATCCGGTACTGGATCAGCCCGGCCACCATGCCGACGCCGGCGGCGCCGAAGCCCCAGTGCCAGTTGTAGCCTTCGCCGAGCCACCCCGTCACGATCGGACCGAGGAACGCCCCGATGTTGATCCCCGTGTAGAAGATCGAAAACCCGGCGTCGCGGCGCGCGCCCCCCTCCGGGTAGAGTTCCCCGACGACGGTGCTGACGTTCGGCTTCAGGAGTCCCGTCCCGATGATGATCAGGACCAGCCCTGCGAAGAACGAGACATCGCTCCCGATCGCCATCGTGAAATGGCCCAGGGCGATGATCCACCCGCCGACGTAGACCGCCTTGCGCTGGCCCCAGAGGTTGTCGGCCACCCAGCCGCCGGGCAGCGCGAGGATGTAGACGAGCGAGGTGTAGAGGCCGTACAGGGCGGCTGCAGTGGTGACGTCGAGACCCATCCCACCGTTCTCGCGCAGCACGTTGCCGCTCGCGTCGGTGATGACCGCCGTCGTCTCGGTGGTCATGTAGAGGATGAGTAGCGCGCGCATCCCGTAATACGAGAAGCGCTCCCACAGCTCGGTGAAGAAGAGCGTCATCAGCCCCCGGGGATGCCCGAGGAAGGTCTGCTCCGATGGTGCTGCGCCGACTTGAGTCGCCAAGGTCCCTGCTCCCGATCCAGGAGGGAATGGAATTCGAGAACCTAGTCCGTGTCGGCCACTCCTGCCAGAAAGCGGATCGCCGACTCCTCGCCCCAGAAACGCGGACGCGTCAGGCTGCCCGCGACGAACCCCACGTGACCGCCCTTTCGCGTCAACACCGGGTGCAGGAAGGGGTTGGAGTGCATGCTCGCGGTCGGGACGGCGTCGGAGGGCAGGAACGGGTCGTCCATGCTGTGAAGTAGCAGAGTGGGGACCCGGATGCGCTCGAGGAACACCGAGGAACTCGACTCCCGATAGTACTGCTCGGCGCTCGCGAAGCCGTGGAGGGGCGCCGTGAGGGCTTCGTCGAAGGCCCGGATCGACATCGACTCCAGGATCGTCTCGAGGTCGACGTGCGGTTCGAGGAGATGCGCCTTCGCACGCACCTTGTCGACCAGGGAGCGCACGAAATACCGCGTGTAGAGATGGCGCCCCAGAAACGAGGTCTCGAGGCGACGAGCTCCGGCGGCGAGGTCGTACGGGACCGAGATGGCCGCGGCGCCCACGACCCCGGTCGGCTCCCCGTCGCCGTGCTCGCCCAGATACTTGAGCATGACATTGCCCCCCAGCGACCACCCCACGAGCAGGAAGGGGCGCGCGGGGAACCGCTCTCGCAGACGTCGGAGCACCATGGCCAGGTCGCCGGTGTCGCCCGAGTGATAGGCGCGCGGCTTCAGGTTGGGCTCGCCCGAACAGGCGCGAAAATTCAGCCCGACCGATGCCATTCCGTGCCGACTCGCCGAGAGGTAGGTCTCCACGCAGTAGCCGCGACGAGCGTTGCCCTCGAGACCGTGGAGCACCACGACGAGCGGTCGCGACGGGTCGGGGTCCGGGCCGAAGTCGAGATCGACGAAGTCGCCGTCGTCGGTCGTCCAGCGCTCGCGTCGCAGGTCGATCCCCTCCACGCGGCGCAGCAGCTTGCCCAGCAGCGTCTGCGCGTGCGGCCCCGCGCCGGGAAATACCGGGCGGAACGTCGTCGGGAGCGGGAGGGTGGAGGTCGGTCCGTTCATGAGGTCGGAACGATAGCGCCGAGCCGGAGTTCCCGGGAGCGGGGGGAGTGGGATCGGGGAGCGGGAGGGATGAAACCGACGCCTTCGCCGAGGCGTAGGACAGGTCGTCCAACCATGTGGAACGACCGGGGAGGTACATGAGGGCACGACGCGGGTGGCCGCGAGTGGGTTTCGTCGTGTGCGTCGCGTCCAGCATCGCACTTCCCGAGGGCCTTCAAGGCCAGGTAGCGCGTGCGGGCCAGGCGGCACAGCAGGGTGCCGAGGACCGCATCTGGGGCGTCGTCACCACGACGCAGGGCCGGCGGCACGAGGGCTTTCTGCGGTGGGATCTCAATGAAGCCGCGTGGGCCGACGTTCTCCACGGCTCCAAGGCCGCCGACCCCGAGCTACAGGATCGGATCGCCGAGACGCTCGGCGAGGATCTCGCGGTTCGCGGGCGCAGCGTGGAGTACCTCGGCGTGCGTATCAGCTGGGAGCGCGACGGCGAGCCCCCCATGTCGCAGTCGGGGATTCCCTTCGGCCACCTCCTCTGGCTCGAGGTGCCTACCGAGGACGAACCGGCCCGGCTGGGTCTCAAGTCGGGTGAAGAGCTGCTCCTGTCGGGCCGCTCGAGCGACCTCGGGCCGGGCCTCCGGGCCTTCGTCGTCGAAGACCCGCGAGGTGACCGGACCGAGTTGGGGTGGCGCGACGTGGCGAGGGTGGACTTCCGTCCCGCGCCGGCTACCGCGGCCCCCTCGGCGCGGAGGCTGTACGGCACGATCGAGGATCGGTGGGGCGACCGGTGGACGGGCTTCGTATCGTGGGATCTCGACGAGGCACTGACCAGCGACATCCTGGACGGTGAGGAGGATGGCCGGGACCGGGACGTGCCCTTCGCCGACATTCGACAGGTGGACCGCCGAGTCGAGGGGGGCGCGCGAGTCACCCTGGTCGATGGCCGCGAAATGGTGCTCGAGGGAACCAACGACGTCGACGACGGGCATCGAGGGATCCACGTGTCCGACCCGCACCTCGGGCAGATCGCCCTCGAATGGGGCGATGTGCGCTCGGTCCGATTCGCGGTGCCGACGGAATCGGCCCCGTACCACCTCTTCGATGGAGGGACCCGCTTGCGCGGTACGGTCTCGACAGAAGGCGGGGAGACGCTCGTGGGGCGCGTGATCTGGGACGCCGACGAGAGCTGGACGTGGGAGTCGCTCGACGGCTCGCGTCGTGGACGCAGCTTCGAGGTGGAGTTTCGACACATCGCCCGCATCGAGCGCAGGTCGTCTCGGGGCGTCGAGGTGACTCTGCGCGATGGGCGTACCCTCGATCTGCGCGACTCGACCGACGTCGACGAGAGCAATCGCGGCATCGTGATCGAACTCGACGACGGCGGACTGCGTGTGCTCGAGTGGGACGAATTCGAGTCGGTGGACTTCGCAGGAGGGGCGAGGTGATGCGCGCGGCGACGGCAGGACTCCTACTCGGTGCGCTGACGGTGGGAAGCGCACCTCTTCGGGCGCAGACCGACGCCTACCTCGACCCGACCGCGGCGTCGTTGCACCGGGTCGCCTCCGAAACCTGGCACGAGATCGACGAGTCGGTCGTGCGCTACACGGCCCGGGTGCGTCAGCGCATCGCCGCCAAGCTCCGCACCCCGCTCAAGGACCGCACCCTCTACCGGAGCGAGGCGGCGGCTCGGGTGTTCTGGGACCGCGACCACGAGACGCTGACGCAGGTGCTCGCCTCCAACGCCGAGTACCCGGGTCGGCAGTACGCGCTCGCCGAGGAGGGATTCGACGCCCTCGACGACTTCACGATCGATGGGGCCTTCGACCCCGGGGGCGAGCGTCTGGTGTTCGGCTTCGGGTCGGACGACGACGACCGCGAAGAGGCCTTTCAGCCCTCGGACGACGACTTCTGGTTCGCGCATCCGCTCGCGCCGGGGGCCGACAGCCTCTACCGCTTCGAGAGCTCCGACACCCTCTCGTTGTTGCTACCCGACGGGCGTGAGCTCCAGGCCGTGCGACTCGACGTCTTGCCTCGTGTCGCCGATGTACATCGCATGAGTGGGTCGCTCTGGATCGAGCCCGAGACCGGCGCCCTGGTGCGCGCCGCCTTCCGGCTCAGCGAACAGTTCGATGCGATTCGCGACATTCCCGACCTCCAGGAAGAAGACGAACGGGGGGAGTTCGACATGGTGCCGGGGCTCTTCAAGCCGTGGACCTTCGACCTGCAGGTCGTGGCGGTCGACTACTCGCTGTGGGACTTCCGGGTCTGGCTGCCGCGGTCGGCCCGCTTCGAGGGGGTCGTGGCCGCCGGCATCCTGAAGATGCCGGTGTCGTACGACATGGCCTACACGATCGAGTCGGTCGTGATGGACGACGACCTCGCCGACCTCGCGCAGGAAGTGCCGGTCCTGGAGGAGGTGCACTTCGAGACCCGCGCCGAGGCGATGGCCTTCATGGCGCAGCTCGCGCAGGAGAGGGGTGTGGGAGGGGCTCCCGGCGACGAGTCGCCGGCCTGGCGGTACGACGGCGACAGCTACCTGGTGCCCGAGGATCTCACGCTGCTCTCCCGAAGCCCGGACCTCCCGCCGCCGATCTGGGACGACGCGACGGGCTTCACCACCGAACAGGAGCTGGAGTCGCTCGTCGATGCGCTCGCCGATCTACCGGCCGCGCCCGTCGAGGGGATTCCCTGGGCGGCCAACTGGGGCTTCCAGCGTCCGGAATTCGTGCGCTTCAACCGCGTCGAGGGGCCGTCGCTGGGCGGGCGCTTCCAGGCGCGACTCGGCTCGTTCATGGGGCCGATCACCTTCTCGAGCACCGGCTTCTTCGGGTTCAGCGATCTGGAGCCGAAAGTAAGGGTGGCCTTCGATCGGGAGTCGCTTCGGCGTCGCGTGGCCGTGGGCGGATACCGCGAGGTACGAGCGCTCGACGAGCGGGGGCGCTTCCTCCAGCTGGGCAACTCCCTGAACGCCGCTCTCTTCGGCCGCGACGACGGGGAGTACTTCCTCGCCACGGGTGTCGATCTGGAGGTCGCGCCGCCCTCGGCACAGCGCCAGAGCTGGTCGCTGCGCCTGTATGCCGAGCGGCAGGATCCGCTCGAACGCGAGATGAACTTCTCACTCGCGCACGCCTTCGACTCGGAGTGGCGCTTCCGGGCGAACGTCCCGGCCGATCGCCTCGAAGAGGCCGGTGGCGAACTCAGGATCTCTCCGTGGTGGGGCACCGATCCGCTGGCCCCCCAGTTCGGGCTGTCGCTCTATGCCCAGGGAGCCGCGGCGCGTCCCATCACCGGCGACGCGCGGTTCGAGTATGCCCGCGTCCGCGCGACCGCTCGCACGGCGCTGCCGCTGGCGGGTGGCCGCTGGAGGATCGGTGCCGAGGCGGGTGCGGGCCATGCCTGGGGCGACGTGCCCCTCCAGCGGCACTGGGTGCTGGGCGGGCCCCTCAATCTGCGCGGCTTCGGAGCGTCGGCCACGGCTGGGCGCACCTTCGGCCGAGGCCGGCTCGAACTCGGGCGCGTCTACCCGGCGTGGTCGTTGACCGGCTTCGCCGACGCGGGGTGGACGGACGATCGGCCGGAGTGGACGACCGACGGCGTGGGGCGCTGGGTGCCCGATCCCGAGGTGTGGGGGTTCGACGATGTGCGGTGGTCGGTCGGCGTCGGCACGAGTCTTCTCGACGGACTCGTGCGGTTCGACATCTCGCGTGGGCTGACGGGACCCGATCCCCGCACGCGCTTCGATCTCTACCTCGACGCCTTGTTCTGACCTTGGAAGGCTGTTGAAGAAGTAGGGCGGGCATGACGACGGGGTCTTCCGGTTCCGGGCAAGGCGGAGCCCCGCCCACGTAGCCGTAGCTACTGGAACCCCCTGTCGCCCCTTGGGTTGGGGCGGCATGTGCCCATCTTCTTCGTCGGCTCGGCTCGGCTCGGCTCGGCTCGTCTCGTCTCGGCGTATCTGCGGCTATGCTTTCGACGAACCGCCTCGGCCCCGGCCCCGTGGCGCTCCCGACGAGACCCGCTCCATGACCCACTCACCCTACCGGGCTATGCGGGGAAGCCCCCGCCTTCCACACCCCTGTATATTCAGGTATGGACGATCCCGCTGCAGCCCCGGTGCTGACGGTCCGGGGGGTGTCGAAGGTCTACGAAATGGGCGAGGTGCGCGTGCACGCGCTTCGCGACGTCGACCTCGATCTGTTCGCCGGCGAGCTGGTCGTTCTGCTCGGGGCGTCGGGTAGCGGCAAGTCGACCCTGCTCAACATCGTCGGGGGCCTCGACGTCCCGACCTCGGGCCGGGTGATGTACGGGTCCCTCGACCTGACGGCGCTCGACACCGACGGCCTGACGGAGTATCGGCGAGCCCACGTCGGCTTCGTCTTCCAGTTCTACAACCTGATCCCGAGCCTCACCGCCCGGGAAAACGTGGCGCTGGTCACCGACATCGCGCGCGACGCGATGGACCCGGCCGACGCGCTCGCGCTGGTGGGGCTGGAGCACCGACTCGACCACTTTCCCGCCCAGCTGTCGGGGGGCGAGCAGCAACGGGTGGCGATTGCCCGCGGCGTGGCGAAGCGGCCGGACCTGCTGCTGTGCGACGAGCCGACGGGCGCTCTCGACGTGGAGACCGGCCGCAAGGTGTTGAGTGTGCTCGACGAGGTGAACCGCCTTACGCGGACCACGACGGCGGTCATCACGCACAACGCTGCGATCGCACGACTGGGTGACCGCGTGGTCCGGATGAGCAGCGGCGCGATCGCCGAAGTCACGCGTCCGGCGACACGCGGCACCGTCGACGACATCCACTGGTGAGGCGCCGATGACCTCGCTCAACCGAAAGCTGCTTCGCGACCTCTGGCACCTACGAGGCCAGATGCTCTCGATCGCGGTGGTCGTCGCCACGGGCATCATGTCGGTGATCACCATGCGTGGAGGGTACGAGTCCCTCGCGAGCGCGCAGGAGTCGTACTATCGCGAAACGCGCTTCGGCGACCTCTGGGTCGCCCTCGAGAGAGCTCCACACCACGTGGCCGAGCAACTCGCGGCGGTCCCCGGGGTGTCGGCGTTGAGCCCGCGCGTGAACGTGATCGGGCGCCTCGATCTGCCGGGGCTGGTGGTGCCCGGCATGGGGCAGTTCGTGTCTCTGCCCGACCTGGGCCCGCCCCCCGTCAGCGACGTGGTTCTCCGCTCGGGTCGCCTCCCGTCCGCGTCGTCGCGTGCCGAGGTCCTCGCCGGCGAGAAGTTCGTTGCCGCGCGGGGCCTCCGCCTCGGCGACGGCGTCGACGTGATCCTGAACGGGCGAGCGCGGCGCCTGACCATCGTCGGGACCGCGCTGTCCCCGGAGCACTCCTACTCGGTCCCGCCCGGCGCCCTGTATCCCGACGACGAGCGGTTCGGTGTGTTCTGGATGCGCGACCGGGTGCTCGCCCCCGCCTTCGACCTCGAGGGGGCATTCAACGAAGTCGCGGTGCGGCTCGCTCGCGGGGCCGACCCGGTCGCGGTGTCGGCCGAGATCGACCGGCTCCTCGAACCGTACGGGGGCCGGGGCGCATACGCACGGGAGGATCAGTTCTCGCACCAGACACTCCAGGCCGAGCTCGACCAGAACCGCACGATGGGTTCGGTGATCCCCGGGGTGTTTCTCGCCGTGGCCGCATTCCTCCTCCACCTCGTGCTGAGCCGTCTCATCGCCACCCAGCGCGGTGAAATCGGGGTGTTGAAGGCGTTCGGGTACCGCGACCGCGAGATCGCCCTCCATTTCGCGGGACTCGCCATGGCGGCCGTCGCCGTGGGTACCGTCGCCGGGCTTCTCGCCGGCCTCTGGCTGGGCGAGGTGTACGTGGAGCTCTACGGGGCCTACTTCAACTTCCCCTCGCTGTCGTACGAGATGAGCTGGCGGCTCTTCGCGCTGGCGGCCGGGATCAGCGTGGTGGCTGCGGGGGCGGGCGCGCTGGGGGCGGCCCGAGCCGCGGCTCGGCTTCCGCCGGCCGAGGCGATGCGGCCCGAGCCTCCACCGAGTTTCGAGCCGGGCCCGCTCGAGCGGCTCGGGGTGGGCCGATGGTTGCCGTCGTCGGGTCGTATGATCCTGCGGAATCTGGAGCGGCGGCCGCTGCGCGCCCTCATGTCGTCGCTCGGCGTTGCGTTTTCGACGTCGATTCTCGTGCTGGGCATGTTCATGTTCGATGGCGTGGACTTCATGATGGTCCAGCAGTTCCAGGTCATCCAGCGCGAAGATCTCCAGGTGGGTTTCAACCAGATGCTGCCCCGTAGCGTACGGCACGATCTCGGCCGACTACCAGGGGTGACCACGGTCGAGCCGTTCCGTGCCGAACCCGTGCGTCTGCGCGCCGCGGCACGGGAGCGCGAAGTGGCTCTGCAGGGACTCGATCCGACCGGAAGCCTTCGACGCATCGTGGCGTCGGACGGCTCGATTCGCCCGATCCCGAGCGCCGGGGTGGTGCTCAGCGAAGTGCTCGCCACACGTCTGGCCGTCGGCGTCGGCGACACGGTGCACGTCGATTTCCTGGAAGGCCGTCGGGCGCGGGCGCGGATGGAGGTGGCGGGCGTGATCGAGGACTTCCTCGGTGTGTCGGCGATCGTGAGCGCCCGAACCCTCGACCGACTCGCCGGGGGGCCCGTGGTCTACAGCGGGGCCTACTTGGCGGTCGATCAGCGGGCGCGCGACGGTGTGCTGGCCGACATCGAGGCCATGCCCGCCGTGGCGTCCGTGGTCTCGCCGGCCACACTTCTGGAGTCGTTCGAGGCACAGCTCGGCGATAGCCTCTTCATCGCCGTGGGTTTCCTGCTCGGGTTCGCGGGTGTGATCTCGGTGGCGGTCATCTACAACGGGGCGCGCATCGCGCTGTCGGAGCGGGGCCGGGAACTCGCGAGCCTGCGGGTCATGGGGTTCCGGCGCCGGGAGGTGAGCGTCCTGCTCCTCGGAGAGCAGGGGCTCATCACGTTGCTGGCGATTCCGGCGGGGTGGGGGCTCGGGGTCGCGATGGCCCTCCAGGTGTCGGCGGCCTTGCAGAACGAGACGTATCGCGTGCCCTTCGTCGTCAGTCCTCGCACCTACCTGGTATCGGCCGTCGTCACCCTGCTGGCGGCCGTCGCGAGCGGTTGGATCGTGCGGAGAAGGGTGGATCACATGGACCTGATCGCCGTCCTCAAGACGAGGGAGTAGTCCATCATGTCGAAGCGAGGCACATGGGTGATGGGAGCGGTCGTAGCGCTGGCCGGAGTCGCCCTGATCGTGTCGGTCGTAAACCCCGAGGTGGTCGAGGTCGACCTCGGCGCCGTCGTGCACGACACCCTCTCGGTCACCGTCGTCGAAGAGGGCCGCACCCGGGCGCGAGACCGCTACGTGGTGGCGGCGCCCGTCACCGGCCGACTGGCCCGGGTGGGCGTGCGGGAGGGTGACTCGGTCGCCGTCGGGGACGCGCTGACGACCCTCGCGCCCCCGCCTCAGGATGCGAGGATCCTCGCGGCGCTGCGGGCCGAACTGGCCAACGCCGAAGCCCGAGCGTCGGCCGCGGAGGCCGACCTCGCGACCGCCCGCACCCACGTCGAACAGGCCCGGCGCGAGGGCGAGCGCCGGCGCCCCCTGTTCGAGATGGGCGCGATCCCCCGGGAGACGCTGGAGCGCTACGAGCAGGCCGGCCGCGACGCGGAGATGTCGGCCGAGGTGGCCGCCTCGACGCTGGAGGCAGCCCGCGCCGCCGTGCGCGAGGTCGCGTCGCGCCTCGAGGGAGGCGATGTCGGGGCCTCGGACGGGCGGCCGGTCGTGGTGCGCACCCCCGTGG
>JANQNV010000158.1 GCA_028279425.1 Longimicrobiales bacterium
GCGGCGTAGCGATAGCTACGGCAAGGAGTTCCAACGACGCATCCCGTGGATGCCCCCGCGCACGAACGGCATCAGGACTTGGGCGACACTACACTAGTCCCTCCCGGAGGCGCCGGCGGCCATCGGCACGATCGTCGAGTGCACCGACCCGACGCCTTCGATCGTCACGACCAACTCATCGCCGGCCTGCATCCGGCGCCGCGCTCCCTCTTCGAACAGCACGGTGCCGGTGAAGATCACATCGCCCGGCTTCAGGGTGATGTAGCGCGACACGTGGCTGACCAGGTTCTCGACCGAATTCACGAGGTCGCTCGTGCGCCCGTCCTGGACGATGTCGCCGTTGAGCGTCGTGGTGAGCCGGAGATCGGAGTAGTCGATGTTCCGCACGATGGCCCGACCGAGCGGCGCCCAGGTGTCGGTTCCCTTCGAGATCATCCGGGTGGGATCGGCATCGCCGTTCCGCTCACCATACCAGGTGTTCTCGGAGAAATCGTTGCCGACCGTCACGCCGAAGATGTAGTCGCGAGCATCCTCTTCGGAGATGTGGCGCCCCTCACGACCGATGATCAGGACGAGCTCCCCCTCGTAGTTGAGGTTGCCGGCCTCGGGCGGCAGCTCGATCTCGCCCCCGTCGTGGTTGAGGGACGTCGGGAACTTGGCAAACCACCGTGGATTGGTCCTCGGCTCCTGCAGGCTCGGGCGCTTCGTGTTCACCGCCACCCCGATCACCTTGCTGGTCTGATCCGGATTCACCGGAGCGAGAAAGGACACGTCGGAGGCATCGATGCGCGGGCCCGTCGGCGTGGCGTCGGCCGCCTCGAACAGTGTGGCCCCCGGCAACGCCTGCACGTGGTCGCCCACCTCGACACCCCACGTCGTGCGCCCCTCGTGCTCGAAGCGAACGATCCGATCGACCGACTGAGCCGCGGTCGCATCCGCGAGACTACTCCCCGCCAGCACGGCGAGCAGAACGGTCGTGTATCGGGCGCGACGTGCGCGAGGGGTCGGGATATCCGTCATGTCGGGATCGGGTTGCGAGGGTCGGAGCGTTGCTGTCGGCGCGGCACCCGTAACGATACGCAAGTCGCATTAGGGGTCAACGCGCCCGCCCCGCCGATGTGACCTCTCGTCGGGCAGTTCTAGTGTAGTGTCGCCAAAGTCCTGATGCCGTTCGTGCGCGGGGGCATCCACGGGATGCGTCGTTGGAACTCCTTGCCGTAGCTATCGCTACGCC
>JANQNV010000010.1 GCA_028279425.1 Longimicrobiales bacterium
CCGTGACCGGTGTCCTGATGGCGCTCTTCATGGCCAACGCCGGCGGAGCGTGGGACAACGCCAAGAAGTACATCGAGGGTGGTTCGCACGGCGGGAAGGGGTCGGATGCCCACAAGGCGGCCGTCGTCGGAGATACCGTCGGCGACCCCTTCAAGGACACCTCGGGCCCCTCGCTCAACATTCTCATCAAGCTGATGAGCGTGGTTTCGCTCGTGCTGGCTCCCTGGTTCGTTCGGGTCAACGCCGACGGTGGTCAGGCGCTGGGATCCCTGCTCGATTCGGTGCGCAGCTTCTTCGGCTGATTCTTCGGCTCGATCGAGGCCCTGCGGCCCGGCATCCTCTCGGGGGTGCCGGGCCGCCCTGCGTTCGTGCGGGTGATCTGCGCTGGGCGCATCTCGTCCCCAACCGTGCGCGCAGGGGGTCGACACGAGGGTGGGTCTTCGTCGTAGATTAGCGGATCGCGGAATCGTTACGGAGTCGGCCATGACATCCTCCACCCTCTCACGGCCCGCCTCTCGGGGTCGTGGGGCTACCGCCCGATCCCTGCGGCTCGCCTTCGTCGTCGCGGCGCTCTTCGGCGCGTGGGCACCGGCGGCTCGGGCGCAGCAGGTCGAAGGGCGGATCGACGCACCCGGCCGGTGGCTCGTGCGTCTCGTCCCGCTCGACGCCGATGGTGTCGAGGTGCGGGACCGGGCGCCGGTGCGGGCCCTTTCGGAACCGGACGGGCGCTTCGTCGTGCCCGCCGAGGTGGGTGCCTATCGCATGGAGGTGGCGACCCCCCACACGGGGCTGACCGCCCTCCCGGTCGAGGTCGAGAGCGCCGGGGTGAACGGCTTGCAGGTCTCGGCTCCTCCGAGCGCCGGACCCCTCCCGCCGACTCCGGCCGACGACCGCTGTCGGCTGAATCCGTCGATCGAGAGTCCCGCGGGGGCGGCGTGGGCGCGTGCCCGTCGCGCCTTCGAGATGGCCGTGGTCGGACTCGCGTCGGGAGCGACGGTACTCGACGCCGCCGTGTTCGATCGCGATCTGGGCGAAGACGGGCGGCTCGTTCTGCGGGAGGCTGCGCTGGAGCGGCGCTCGGGTGTCTCGCGCCTGACACCGACGGTCGACCCCGCCGATCTGGTGGAGCGCGGCTTCATCCGCGAAGACGACGACGGCGGATATCGGTTCTTCGCTCCCGGTCCGGAGGTGTTCGTCTCGTCGGCCTTCGCCGCGTCGCACTGTCTTCGTGTCCGACCCGACGGCGGGCCGAATCTGACGGCTCTGGCCTTCGAGCCGATCGAGCGCTCCGACGAGCGACCCGACGTGGCCGGCGTGATCTGGATGGAGACCGCCACCGGGAACCCGATCCTGCTCGAATTCGCCTACCGGAATTTCGATCTCGGGATTCCCCTCGTATCGGTCGGGGGCCGGTCGTCGTTCGTCGAACTGCCGGACGGCGGATGGGTGATGGCGGAGTCGAGGTTGCGCATGCCTCTCCTCGAAGTCGAACAGGGACCGGCCGGGGAAGACCCGCGCCGGTGGACGCTGCGCGGCGTACGCGAGGAGGGGTTCCGGGTGGAGGCGGTCCGGTCGGGAAACGAGGGGTGGATGATCGGTGGGGAGGCGGCGGCCATCGAGGGCACCGTGTCGAAGCACGGAGGAGGTGAGGTGCTTGCGGGAGCGCGGGTGTACTTGCCCGGTACGCCGCATTCCTCGGTGACGGACCCGCGCGGGCGCTTCCGCATCGAGGGACTGCTCGAAGGGGTCTACGAGATCGTTGCCGAACACCCCGAGCTCGACGTGCTCCCCGTGGGGGCTTCGGGCCGGGTCGACGTCTCCGACGGAGATGTGGCCCGCTTCGACCTCGCTGCCCCCGAACCGGAAGCTGCGGCGCTGCAGATGTGTCGCGGACAGGGGCGCACGGGGGCCCGGGTCATCCTCTCCGGCCAGGTCGTCGACTCGATCACCTCCGAACCGCTGGCCGGTATCCCCCTGACGCTGCGTTTCCGCGACCCGCGGCGTTCGGGTTCGCCCCAACACGAGGCCCAGGTGTTCAGCGGCACCGGAGGACAGTTCGTCTACTGCGATCTGCCCCCGGACGCCTCGATTCGACTCCGGGCCGACATGCCGGGTTCGACGGGCGACGCCGACGAGACCTTCCGCACGGCGGCCGCGGGGACGGCGATCCGCCGTGATGTGACGGTGGCGCTGTCGACCCAGCAGGGACCGAGTGGCGTCTTCGGAATGGTGCGCGACGTCGCGTCGGGCCGCGGGCTCGAGGCCGCCAGCGTACGGATCAGGGACTCCGAGGTGTCGGTGCTGACCAACCGAAACGGCTTCTACTCCTTCAGCGACCTCCCGCAGGGTTTGTACGTGCTCGAGGTGGCCACGATCGGCTTCCAGCCGCGAGAGGTGGTGGTGCGATTGACGGGGAGTGGCGCCTACAAGGTCGACATCGATCTCGCCGTGGAGGCGATCGCCCTGGAGGGGATCACGGTGACGGCGGTCCCGCGGCGGCTATTCGGCGACATGGTCAACATGCAGCGGCGCATGGAGCTCGGCTTCGGGGATTTCGTCATGAAGGACGAACTCGAGCGTCGGGGAGGGTCGCTCGCCACGGCGCTGCAAGGCAAAGCGGGCCTTCGCGTCGTGACCGGAGCCGGTGGCTTTCGCGAGCGCTACATCGTGCTGCGCAATGGGCGGGATCTGCCGGGGGGCGGGGCGCGGGCCGACCAACAGGACGGGCGGGGCCAGGGCG
>JANQNV010000182.1 GCA_028279425.1 Longimicrobiales bacterium
AGGGGACCTACGGTGGAGGCGGCGGAGGGGGCGGGGGGCAGGCTGGGGCGGGTGTCAGTGCCAAGGGAGGAAGCGGGGGGTCCGGGTATGTCAGGGTGAACTGGTGACATGGCGGGCGAGTCTCAGGTTCTCGCACTTCGTGTTGGTCAGGCGGTCCACACGGAGGTGAGACTCATGTTTCGTCTGGGATTGCTCGCGCTGTCGCTCTTCGTCTGCGGCTGCGCGGCGAGGAACCACTCGCATGCGGCCAACGACTCTTCGCCGATGGTGCCGGTTCTGAGTCGCCACCGTGAAATACCTCCCAACAGCTGGGAATCAATCTGGCTTGTCGAGGCTCAGAAGGGCTATTGCTCGCTGGCCGCAATACAGGGGGCGTTTGATGGCGGCGGCGACGGGGTCCAGGTGGTGAAAACGGTTCGGGCATACGGTGATCGTCCTGACGAGGATTGGTGGCGACTCGAGGTCGTTCATGGAGATCACCCGCCAGGCTACTCCGCCCATGTTCGGGCGTTCTGTATGGTGCGCGAGGGAACAATTCTGGCCGAGCAGAAATCAGAGTGCTACAGCGCGCCGCTGGCCCCGATCGGTGGCCTAAGGGGCCGATGCCCCGCTTGACTGGAGGTCGGTTCCGTTGTGACCCTCCTGCTGGAGGCGGGGCTCCGCCTGGATCGCGAATGCTGATTCGCCCGAGGGCGAAGTAGGTCCGGCGAGTCACCCCCCGATCACCAGCCCACTGATGAGCCCGATCGCCGCTGCGATCCCGAGTTCGAGTCCTTGCCGGAATCCCCCGAACCGCGGGCTCCGCACGATCACGGAGTCGCCGACGGTCCGTGCGCTGAACCCTGGCCGAACGAGGTAGTCGGCCGCCACCAGGTCGCCGTGCGACGTCGGGCCGGTGAGCAGGAGCCGGTCGCGCTGGAAGAACCAGCCGGGGTCGTGAGTCACGGACCGCAGCAGCAGTTGGGGCGGCGGAGCCGGCGTGGTGTCGTTCGTCGCCTTGAGCACGCTCGGCATGCAGAAACGCGCCACCTCCGGAGCCGCCCCACCCGGCGCGATCGCGATCTGCACGGGGTCGGGTGTGACGACCCGGATCCGCTCGAGCCACCGCACCACCGTGTCCGGTTCGCGCTCTATGATGCGCTCTACGGGCACCTCGACGCGCTCGTACCGGACGACTTCCTCGGGCCATGCCACGGCCCAGAGTGCGATCGCCCCGACCGCGGCCCCCCCGACCGATGCCACGAACGTCCTCATCCGGATGGAGCCTCTTCGTCTCCGGTGTCGTGCACCGTGAGGGCATGGGTGCTGACCAGCCGCTCGCCGGTGGACGCCGGACACTCCACGCGGATCGTGTAGTCGCCCCCGTCTTGGGTGGCGGGCTGTTCGCCGGCCGCCGCCACGCCGGCGCCCAGCGTGAAGGCGACGTAGGGCGAGCTCACGTCTTCGTTGGAGAGCCCGAACTGATCGGTGACGTCCGACCAGCCCCCGGCGGGGGCACGCTGCGTGATCTTCACCAAGGCTGGCCCCGTGAGGGTCGGAGGGCTGGGTCGTTGCGCGAGCGGTTTCGTGAAGTCGATCCTGAGCCGGACGATCGCTCGGCGGTGCTTGGGGAAGACCTTGGGCAGCCGGGTGGCCATGCTATTCCTCCGAGGCCGGAAGGGTGGTCGGGTAGTTTTCGGCGGGCAGTGTGATCGTCAGGAAGAACTCGAGCTGGTGCTCGAGGAACTCGATCCCCTCGACGCCGAGCTCCTGCAGGTGCTCGGCGTACTCCAGGCCGGACGCGGCCACGAGGCCGGAGGTGTGCTCCGCAACCTCCGCGCCGGCCTCGAGGACCGGGGCAAGCCCCTCGGCCGCCTCGACGCCCTCGGCCGCCACCGGCGCTGAGTGCTCGGCGTACCCGGCGCTGATGAGCCTCACGCCTGCCGCGTGCTCGGCGAGCTCGAGCCCGTCTGCGTGAACGGGAGCGGTGTGCTCGGCGAGGTCGGTTCGGGTGGCCCGGACGGCCGCGGCGTTTTCACTGAACGCGGCCCCTGAGCGGGTCACCGTCCCGTCGGCGGTGTCGTGCTCGGCGTGCTCGAGCGCGGACGCCGTCGCCTCCTGGAGCGCTTCGGCTCGGTCGGTCCCGGTCTCGAGGACGCGGCTCAGGTGTTCGGCGACGTCGGTCGCCGCAGACGACGCGCGGGCCACCGACTCGCCGGCCTCGTTCCCCTGGGCTCGTACGGGTGCGATGTGTTCGGCGTATCCGCCCCCGGTCGCGCTGATCCGGTCGCTCGCGTTCTCCGCGTTTTCGAGCCCGGCGGCTTCGAGGCCGCCCGCGTGTTCGGCGAGCTCGAGGCCAGAGGCCGTGGCCGGCTGCAGGTGCTCCGCGGCCTCGAGCTCGCTGCGTGTGGCCACCGCGATCGACTCGGCGTATTCCGAGCCCGTGGCCGTCACGATCGCGGGTGCGGCTTCATTCTCGGCGACGTCCGCTCCGGAGGCCGCCACCGCGGCCACGCACTCGGCGGACTCCTCGAGGGCGATGGCCGCGGACTCCAGGTGTTCGGCGAACTCGGTCCCACCCGCAGTGACCTGGACACTGCTTGGGGCGTCGGCGATCGCGACGGCTCCGATCACGCCGAGCTCGGCCGCGGCGTCGGTGTAACCGACCACGGTCGGGTCGCCGGTAGCGACGACCGAATCGGCGCGCAGGTAGCACTGGGTCAGGGACGCGCCGGTCGGGGCGACGGCCGCGATTGGCGCGATCGCGCTGGCGAGCCCGCCCTGGTCTCCTCGTTCGGCCCCGATCGAGATACAAAAGTCCCCGGCCGAGGTCCCGTTCAGGGCGACCGACATGTCTCCGGTCGAGCCCTCCGCGACGGTGGCGACGAGGGCCTCGGCTCCGTTCTCGACGATGAAGCCGAGTACGCTGATCTGGTAGTTCGTCGCGAGGGTCGTGAGGTAGTCTAGGGTGATGGCGCCCGTCGTGAGCGCGGCGACCTGCGCCTCGGTCGCGCGGTAGACCGCGCACCCGATGTTCGAGGCGTCATCTGCGACGAGGATCCGGCCGATGATCTCGCCGTCCCAGTCGAGCGTGGGCGGGAAGACCCCGTTGGCGCCGTTGAGGTAGCCCCTCGCGAAGAGCAGGAAGGCCTGGCCGGCATCCGCGGGCAGCCACGTCCCGACCTTCTGGGTGGTCGAATTCCCCACGGCGGGGGAGGGCGCGAATGGCGTACCGGCGACGTTGGCCATCGGCTACCGGCCCGGGTCCGTGAGGGGCGTGGGCCGTCTCATGCGGCTGCCGGCAGCGAGGCGAAACCGGGGTCGACGCTCCAGGCCCGTACGGGGCCCCAGTCGCAGGTCTGATCCTGGAAGACGCCGTTGTTCACGTTCCGCTGCAGCGCCAGGATCTTGTAGTAGTAGGTGGGGTCGAGGTTGTTGTCGCCGCCGAAGCCCCAGCTGAAGTAGTTCCCGTCGATGGTGGCTTCCCAGATCCCGTCCGTGTTGTGCATCGCGGCGTGGATTCGGAGGAGGTGCCACTGGCCGTCGAACAGCGCGTCGGTGATCCCCCCGGGGTAGGGGGTGGGGAGGCCGCCAGTCCCCGGGCTTCCTGCGACGATCATCTGGATCGACGTCCCGCCGATCTGTGTCAGTAGGTTGTGGCGTGCGTCGCCGATCTCGCGCTGATCGAAGAGGAAGAAGTGCTTCTGCCCCGGCCCTCCACCGTCGAAGGGGCCGTTGGACTGCCAGTTGGCGGACCATCGGCACCAGGTCTCGAACCAGATCTCGCGCGGCTGCACCGTGTCGGCCCACGATCCCATGGTCAGGGTCACGCCCACGGTGTGGTCGCGACTCGAGCCGGCGGCGAGGTACGTGTTTCGCAGGCAGCGGTCCCCGCCCCAGGGCGTGTTCACCAGGCCGGTGAGCAGGGACACGTCGCCGGAGGCCGGAGCGCCGTTGGCCCATACCTCTCGCACGCCGGCCTTCAGCGCGGCCGTGTCTGCGTAGGCCCACTCCTCGGACCACCCCGGCAGGACGACGCTGGCGGTCGGGTCGCTCGAGAACACCTCGAGCCCTGAGCCCAGCACCGTGCCCTGCCACGGAAGGGCACTCACCCGGTGCACGCGAGTCCCACCGTCACGCACCCAGAAGGGTGTCGGGTACGTGCCGGTGGGGATCACGAGGGTCCTCAGCCCGGCGCTCTCGAGAGCGACCGAGCCGACGTCCAGGACCGGGGAGACGCGCTGGATCAGGGACACGAGCGGTCTACGAGCTCGCGGGGCGCCGCACGTGGGTCACATTCCCGCACCACGGGCAGGTGAGCTCGTGCACCTCCCCGTCGAGCGGCAGCCTCTCGATCATCTCGGTGAGGTCGAAGCCGCAGCCGGCGCGGTGGGGTCGGCCCTTCAGCCGGTTCCCTCGGCATCGGATGCGGAGCTTGGGTTCTTCGATCATGGAAGGCTCTCCTATTGGACGGTCGCGCCGCTGATCTGCGTCACGAGGGTGGTCTGGGCTGCGGGCGCATCCGCCCCCAGTTGCTGCTCGACGAAGTAGCCGATGGCTTCCCCGGGCCCGAGGCTCCCGGTCGGGATGTTGATCTCGACCCCATCGTCGAAGTAGGTCACCCCGGCCGGGGCGGTCTTGCGGTTCCCCGCGGACAGCGAGCCGTCCTTGGCGGTCTCCAGCCCGACGCGGTAGAGGCTCGCCGCATCGGTGAGGAGGGTGACCTTCGCCTCGGTGAGGGCGAGCGAGCCGTGGTTGTTGCGCCAGAAGGCCTTCTCGAAGCGCGTCTCGGCCGAGGGCCCGGAGCTCGAGCGCTGGAACCAGGTGAAGGCCACGAGTTC
This sequence comes from Longimicrobiales bacterium, assembly GCA_028279425.1. Classification (GTDB taxonomy): domain Bacteria; phylum Gemmatimonadota; class Gemmatimonadetes; order Longimicrobiales; family Gaopeijiaceae; genus Gaopeijia. The sequence continues at coordinate 4,821 of JANQNV010000182.1, forward strand.
GCCGGCCGCGAAGGTGTGGCGTGTGGGCCCCGAGGCCCCCTGTCGCACCGTCACCGCGCCAGTCGTCGCGGAGGCGAGGGTGATCGTGTGGATGCGCTGGTACTCGGCGGTGAAGAGCACGGGCGTCGTCCCGTTCAGCGCCTGAGCCTCGGTCACGATCGTCCCATCTGCGATGCGACCGACGATCGTGACGTTCATGGTGTCGCCGGCGGCGCCGGAGACGATCTCGGGGCGGGCGGTGGCCGCGAACTGGCTATCGAGCGGGCGCTTCGTGAGGTCGATCCCGCCTCCGACCGCGGACACGTCATCGACGGGGTGGTTGGCGGCCCCGTAGCGGACCAGATCCGATGCTTCTACTGGCATGGTGGTTCTCCATTCGGGGCGTCCAGGTCAGCCCAGCGCGGCGAGCCCCTTCCGCCACGCGAGCACGAGTCAGCGGACCGTGGGTCCGGTCTCCGGGTCGATGTCGAGCTCGTCGCGGTCGGTCCCGCCGCCTCCCGGGTGGTGCGCGGTCCGGACGGTTCGGGCGCGGCGGCGCTTGCGGGCCTCTCGGCCGAAGAAGTGATCCCAGGAGGGGGTGAAGCCGAGGAAGGCGAGCCCCTTCACGAGGTCGGGAAGCGGGACGTAGTAGAGCCACAACCCAACGAACCAGAAGACCCAGAGCGCGACGATCAGCAGACGCCAGAAGGCCGTCGCTCCGGTCCCGTCGTCGAGGAACGCCCACGTCGTCCAGGAGAAGGTCCCATCGGCCAGGCGGCCCTTCAGGCGCCGGGCGAGTGACACGGCCTCCACGAGCGCGACGAGGCCGATGTAGACCACGACAGGCCATGTGGCGTCGCGTCCGGTGAGGACGAGCCCGAGCCAGACGACGAAGGCGGCCCCGTGGAGGATGAGCCACGTCAGCCGGTAGCCGGGGTGGGGGGTGAGGCGCGTCATGCGGCCAACCTCCTCACGCCGAGTACTCGGCTTCGCGGGTAGCGGGCGATGCTCACGGTGTCGGACTGGTTCCCGCCGAGCAGGAGCACGTGTTTCGCCTCGAGGCCGGCGAACAGACCAACGTGCCCTGGGGCCTTGATCACCTCGGGCCCGGGCTGGCTACCGCTCCCTCGCTGCAGGATCACGACGTCGAATCCGGGCGCCGCGTCCTCGAGCTCGATCGACTTCCCGATGAGCAGCCAGGATCGAGCTCGGAGGCTCGTCGAGTGCGGGAGGTCGAGGAGCCAGGCGCAGAAGGTGAGGAAGGCGGAGCACCACGGAACGGCGTCGCTGGTGGGCCACTTCGCGAAGAGAGTCAGCATCGCGAGGATGAGCGGGTTGCTGGCCTTCCCCGGCACCTCCTTCTGGCCGATGAAGCGCTGGGCGATGTCGTACAGGGTCACGTTCATGGCTGTCCTCCGTTCTCTGATTCGAACTTCAGGCGCTCGAGATAGGCCGCCTGGGATTCCGGCTCGCGCTCGCCCTTCTTGACCCACCCCATGACCCCGAACAGGGTGGAGCCCACGCCCCCGAGCATGAGGAACATCGGGCCGACCACATTGGCGATCCCCGCGGCTCCGGCGGTCCTCACGACGTAGGCCGAGAGGGCGAAGGCGAGGACCTGGAACACGAAGGCGTTGAGCCAGTAGCGGGAGCCGTCGAAGAGTCTCATCGGCTGCACCCCACAGCACTCCGTTCCTCAGCCGCGGCCTCGAGGTAGCAGAGGATCCGGTTTGCGAGGGCCCGGTTCTGGTCGATGGCGTAGTTCTGCTGGTTGTTCTGGCGCTGGAGTTCATCGAGCTCGGCCGCGTTGTAGTCGATGCTCGCGGTGTTTTCGTCGACTCGGCCGGGTAGCCCCTGGAGCTCCACCAACTGGAGCGTCAGTGCGACGGTCGCGGTGGCGACCGCGACGAGAACCGTTACGCCCTTCCAGACGTCCGACATCTTGGCCCAGATCGTCCCGATCGCCTTTCCCATTTCGGGCCTCTTCCTCGGTGCAATGGTCACAGCGGGCACTCCACGAGGACGGTTCTCTGCACCCAGTCGCCCGAGCCGGCCCCGATGTAGCGGCCTCGGACGTCGGCGGTCTGGTCGACGACGGTGATCGTCCCGGAGGTGGCTCCTGCGGGGAGCGTGCCGGCGGACTGCCAGGCTCCGAGCTCGGTCCGGTATTCCCACTCGGTGCCGACGTCGGTGCGCTGATCGCCATTCGCGTTGGCGTTGGACCAGGCGAGGTCGACGCGGTAGGCCTTCGGGACCTCGTTGCAGCCGGTGAAGTCCTGCTCGGCCGTCACGCTCTGGGGTTGGCTCACGAGCGTCATCGCGTCGCGCACCCGGGAGTACGGTCCGTCGGCGAGCCCCGCGGCCGTCGGCTTCGCGCGGTAGTGGTAGCGCGTGTTCGGCGTGTGGCCGGTGGTGATGTCGTGGGGCAGGGCGGTGATCCCGGTGGCTACGACCGCGAAGGCCCCGGGCGAGCCAGCGACGTCGGGCGCGCGCTCGATCGAGTACTCGACGGATCCGGGCGCGTCGAGCGGCTCCTGGAAGTCGACGCGCACGGAGTCGAGGCCGAGCGGGGTGGCCACCAGATCGGCGGGCGGCGAGAGCAGGACGTCGGCCATCGTCACCGTGTCCTGCGGGGACGGCGCCGACTCGCCGAACGAGCCCTCCGCGATCACGCGGTACCTCCACGCGGTGCCCATCAGGGGGTCACCTCGTTGGAGTAGGTGGCTTCCCCGCTGAAGCGGACGCGGTACGACGCCGAGCCGATCGCGGTCACGCTGTACGAGGTGGAGCCGGCGGGCCTCGAGGCGATCTGCGACCACGCCCCCGCGCCGATCCGGCGCTCGACGAGCACGGCGTCGTCGTCGCGGCTGCCGATGTCCCACGTGAGGTCGTGGTTGCCGCCGTTCACGACGGCCGCCAGCGTCTTCGGTGCGGTCGGCCCGGTCGTGGCCTGCGAGAGATCGGACGGCCGCCCGCGGCCGGCGCCGTTCGTCGCGCACACCCGCAGCCCGTGGACCTGGTCGGCCGCGAGCCCGGTGAGGCTGGCCGTCGTCCCGGTACCGGCGACGACCAGGGTCGACACGCCGGTATCGTCGACCTGCATGTCGAGCGAACTGGCGACGTAGTAGACCTCCCACCCGGTCGCGTTCGAGGGTAGTCCGGAGATCACGAGGTCCAGCCGATCGTCGTCGACGGACTCGGCCGAGACGATCGTGGGCGCGCTCCCGACCGGTGGCCCCGCGCTCTGGTCCTCGAACGAGGTCACGCTCGCGGCCACCGTCCCGACGGGGGACCAGGCGCCCGACGGCGAGACGGCGCGCTCGATTCGGAAGGCGGTCTCGTCGATCGAATTGTCGGTCCAGCTGAGGTCGACGAAGCTGTACGGGTAGGTGACGTCGAGCACGGCCGAGAGGCCCGACGGGGCGTTCGGCGGATCCGCGAAGGCGACCACGTTCGACTCGACCCAGGCGCTCGAGCCGCCGGTGTTCCGAGCCCGCACGCGCAGCTTGTACTCGTTCCCCTCGATCACCTCGTCGAAGAGGTACGGGCTCCCCACCGACGTGTCGGGGAACGGGTCGGCCCAGGCGCTCCACGCGCTGCCCGAGCCGGCGGCCCGGAAGGCGTACTCGATGTCGTAGATGGTCTGGGTCGCCGGGCTCCCCGCGCTCCACGTGAGCTCGCCCTCGGTGACGTCGGTCTTCGTGAAGACGACGCTGGTCGGTGCCCCAGGCACGCGCGGCCGGGAGATCGCGCCGCGCTCCTCGCTCCACGGCCCGTACCGGTAGTTCCCGGGGGTGCCGTAGCGCGCTCGAGCCACGATGAAGGCCGTCGTGTCGGTCGCGCCGAGGTTGATCGTCCCGGAGGTCAGAATCCCCTCGTAGGCGAGGATGCCGGTACCGACCGGGTTCCCGCCCATGCTTGCGCCGACTCGGTACCACACCTGCAGCCCGGCCGAGTCGATCGCCTCGAAGAAGCCCCACACGACGGAGGTGTCGTCGGGCGCGTAGTCGCCGGGGAGCCCGATGTCCCACTCGATCGGATCGACCGCACCGACGACGGGTGACTCGGCGCCGGCCGATTCGGTCGAGCCATCCCAGGCGTGCACCCGGTACTGGTACTCGAGCTCGCCGACGGCCGTGTCGTCCGTGGTGTCGGTGTCGGTCTCCGGGGTGACGAGCCGCCAGAAGACGTAGCTTCCGAACGAGCCGCCCACGGTCCTCGATCGACGGTAGACGCGGAAGCCCGTTGCGCCGCCTCCGCCGGCGTGGCTCCACGCGACATCGATGTCGAGCCCGTTGCGGGAGGCGGTGACCCCGGTCGGCGCCTGCAGGGCCTCGGACGGAGCACGCCAGAACGCCACGCCGCGGTGGATCATACGGCCCCCAGGTTCGGGACCGCGGCGATCACCACGAAGTTCGTGGCCATCAGCTCGATCGAGAGCAGCACGACGCCCGTCAGCGTCCCGAGCGACCCGTCCGCGGCGTAGAAGCGCGACGCCTGGAAGGTCAGGGCGTGGCCATTCGTCGTGACGAGCAGGCTCATGGGTCGCCCGGTCCCCCAGTTGGCCGGTACCTGCAGCGCGGTCGCCGCGCTGAGGGCAACGCTCTGCGCCGCACCCTCGAGGTAGTCGGGCGTCCAGCTCCCGGAGACGGCGCCGGCGTCGTGCACGTCCCGGAGTCGGACGATGGCGCCGTCCGTCACTTCGAAGACCCCGTCGCCCGAGCGGTCGGCTCCGAACCCGATCGCGGTGGAGACCGACTTGTCGCCGCTCCCGTCCGTGGCGTAGAGGGCGACCTGGCCGTAGGCGCCCTCGCCCATGAGCAGGCTTTCCACGATGCGCGCCGTGGCGAGCTCGCTCCCGGCTCCTGCACCTCCACCGACGTCGTCGAAGAAGGTGATGTCCCAGGCGTTGATGCGGTCCTTCACGAGGAAGCCGAAGGGCGATCCGGGCCCCGACGGTGCGTCGAGCGAGAGCACGCCTACGACCGGGGCGCCGTTCTCGTCGACGGTGAGGGTCTGCTCGGGGTCGTAGGACTCCGAGCCCTCGTCCCACGTCTGCACCTTCAGCACCGAGCGATAGGACTGCACGGTGGAGGGCACACGCAGGTGCGCGGTGAGCCGGGCCACGTTGATCGCGAAGGGTCCGGAGGTCGGGTTGTACCACTCGAGTCGATCGAGGCTGACCACGGCCGTCCCGGTCTCGCCGTAGACGTGGCGGATCAGGAACTCCTGGCCGAAGCCGACGACGGAGTTGGCGAAGACGACGCGGATCATGACGACGTCGCCGGTGGCGAAGACCTCTTCCGTGGGCGGGTCTCCGTCGTCCTGGTTGAGGTTCTCCCGTACGGGGAGGGGCCCGACGGACCTCGAGCTGGCGTCCACCGTCGGATAGGCCTCGGGGCTCGGGTTCTTCTCCCAGGCGTACGACGCGGACTCGGTGTCCGGGTCGCCCCCGGCCTGCACGAAGACCTCGAGCTTCCCGCCGTCGCGCTCGAACACCTCGACGAAGCCCCCGGGGAAGCGATCGGCGCCGGGCACGGCGAGCAGCGCGGTCGGCTTCGAGGTCACGAGCGCGGACTCGGCCGAGGCCGTGTAGCCGGCCTTCTCATGGCGCAGCCGCACGTATCTCAGGGTGTCATCGAGACCGTCGGTGAAGATCAGTATGTCCTCGACCCCGGCCGAGACCTCGACGGTCTGGAGGATGATCCCGAAACCAGATGTGGTGGCCACCTCGGCGACGGTGCGCGCGTGGAGCTCCGTGGGCCGAAATCGGACGTGGACCCCGTAGCCGATCGTGAGCGCTTCGGGCGGCAGGTTGTCCGGCTCGGTCCCGAGACGTCCCTGCACGACCTGCGGCCGGGCGGGCGCGCTCAGCGACCGCGCGGTGCCCCCCGTCGTGATCGATGCGAGGGCCACCGTCCCGAGGCCGCCGAACTCGTCGACATGCCGGACCCCGACCTGGTGCGCAGTCGACAGGGCGAGCGGCCCGAAGGTGTAGGCGCTGGAGCCGCCCGGCAGCGAGCGCTCGAGCGCGGAGATCCACGGGCCGGAGGCCCCGACCCGGTAGACGGGCATGAGGCCGTACCCCGCGGCCGCGGCGGCGGGCGACCAGGTCAGCAGCACGAGGGCGCCGTCGACGACGGCCTCGAGCCCGGTGGGAGCCGGCAGCGTGGACGTCGTGGTCGTGGCCACCGTGGACCACGCGCTCCGGATACGGTTTGGCGCGGTCGCCCGAGCTCGAGCGCGGATCGTCGACCCGGAGGGCAGGCTCGAGACGGTGATCGTGCCGTTCGCGACCTGCACCCGCTTGCGCGGGTAGGGCCCGGAGGCTCCGATCCCCAGCTCGACGGTGGCCGTCGCTCCTGCGGGCACCCCGGACACCGTGACGTTCACGGCGTGGTAGGGGTCGCCGGGGTTGGCGGAGAGGCTCACCGACGGGGTGGCCAGCGGCTGAAGTCGGGGGCCGGCGTCCAGGAAGCGGAAGGTGACGCCATCGGGCCCGGGCTGGCGCGACATGAGCTGCACCATGCGCTGCCCCCCGCGCGATCCCGTGGCGAGGTTCGGCCACGTATCGAGGTCGAGGATCACGAGCTCGCCGGGCTCGCGCGTCAGCGGCGTGCGTCCGCTTCCGTCCTGCGGGCTCCGGAGCGCGCGCATCTCGCCCCACTGCGGTCCGTCTCCGAAGCGTTCGAAGGTTTCGCGCACCAGATAGTCGATGACGGACTGGAGTCGGGGGAAGCCGGAGATCTCCCACTGCAGTCCACCGCGGGGCAGGCCATGGGCCTTGTACGTCTTCGAGCGGATGCCGACGCCGGTGGTGACCGAGTCGTAGTCGACGGGGCCGTGCACGCCCTCTTCCTCCTCGAGGAAGTCGGCCGCGAAGTCGAGGCGAGAGGGGCGGCCGGGGCTGGCGATCGCCCCGTCGGCACTGGCGAGTCCGAACCCGACCTCCCGGTAGCTGCGGGTCTCGATCGAGATCTGGTTCACGACCTCCGTCGCGGAGTGATCCCACGACGGCGCCTCGGCCAGGTTGTCGGCATCGAAGATGAACGCGGTGTCCGGATCGAAGTCGGGCGCCTCGGGCAGGGCGACCGAGCGCGGGGAGACCTTCCCGGTGTTGTCGAGGAAGGGAATCACCGTGAGCGGCGCGAAGATCTGCTCTTCCACGAAGTCGGAGAGCTTCGTCTCCGGATCGGTGATCCTCCACCCCATACGTGGATAGGTCAGCGAGTCCCGGAGCGCGGTGACCGCGGCCGTATCGATCTGCATCCCGGCATCGTCACAGAGCGCCTCGAGCAGGTCCCACGGGTTCGGCCGCCCGAACTTGTGGGGGCTATCTCCGCCGAGCTGCCACGTGCCCACGTGGAGGGGCAGGACCTCCGAGGGCGGCGCTGTGGGGGCCCAGAGTCGCACCTGGTAGCGGCTGCCGTTCGCTGGAGGGCCCAGCGTCCCGACGACCCACATGTACACGAGGGCCCGACGGCTCGGGTCGAGTCGGTCCAGGCTGGCGGTATAGGCGGTCCCGGAGAGCAGGCCGAAGGTGATCACCTCGCGGTCGACCCCGTCGATCTCGGCGCGGAGGTGCACGAAGTTTCCGGATCCGTCCGAGCGGTCCTCGACAGCCTCGTCGTCCAGGTCGCGTCGGATCCAGTCGGCGATCGCGGTCGACATCGGCCAGTCCGAGCTCACGACGAGCTGGGTCCGGCCGCCGTTGGTGTCGACGACGATGGCCTCGGCGTAGCGCAGCGGCGCGAGGAAGCCGGCCCAGTTGTATCGCAGCGCGGCCGGCCAGAGGTAGGCGGTGTCGGCGACGGTGAAGGGTTGGGCGTTCTGCGCGACCCAGCGCTCGCTGTCGACGGTGACGTGGTAGGCTCCGGGCTCGTCGGCCGCCATGGAGATCGCGGTCAGGCGACCGCTCCCCGCCGTGTTCCACGTGGAGCCGTCGGGCGCCGTCTGAATCTCGACGATGCGCCCGATGAGATCCGCGCGTCCCGTGGCCGGGTCGGCCAGGTTCCCGGTCAGTGCGCCGCCGTGGTCGACGACCTTGAACGTCCATCTCCCGAGGTCGGCCTTCCCCTCCGTCGGGCGGATCACGAGCGAGCCGAAGTTGGGCACCTCGGCGAGCTCGTCCAGGACGAAGTCGACCGTCCCAGCCGACGGGGTGGTCGTTCCGGGGTCGTGGATCCGGAGGCGGTAGTCCTCGCGGATCATGGGAAGAGCCCGTCGAAGTGTCCGCCGTCGACGCGACGCAGTCGGATCGGGACCTCGTACTCTCCGAGCTTCCCGCGATCGGACGAGTCACGGAGCGCGTTCAGGGCCTCTCCCCCGGGCTCGATGAGCCGGCATGGATAGGAGGTCCCTCCGGCGAGGCTCGGGAAGTAGTTGAGCGTGATCCCGTTGGCTCCGGCCACGAGCATCGCGAGCAGCTCGAGGCCGCTCGTGTGGAAACGGATCGCGCCCTTGATCTCGGGCACCGAGCTCCCGACGGCCAGCGTTTCGGAGACGCGCCTCGAGAGGCTCCAGGTGGTACGCCGGAACTGGGTCTCGGCCGGGTGGATCCGGAACAGCGGGAAGTTGAGCGCGACCGTGACCTGGCCGGTCCCCGGATCGTAGCGGAAGCCCGCGTCCCCCTTGAGCGGACTCATCGTCCGAGCTCGCGTAGGGTCTGCTCGATGAGCTCGGCCCACTGCTGGTCGCGGGCGACCTGCATCGGGCCCATCGCCGGGGGCATGCGGGAGAGGTCGAGGCCGGATGCCAGCTGCGGGGCTGCGCCCGGCACCCCGGAACCTCCCGAGATGGTGGCCGGCGTCAGGAATCCGGACTGCAGCCCGAAGAGCTGGCCGATCGCTCCGCTGCCCCCCGGGAACGCATACTCGAGCAGCTTGAAGAGCCCGAACCGGGCGACGATCCGGAGCGTCTGCTGGATCACGAAGTCGGCGAAGCGCTGGAAGGCCTGGGTGCCCGTCCGGAGCGCGTCGGCGAAGGTGTCGGCGAAGCCCCCGACGAAGGTCGCGGCGAGCTCCTCGAGCGGAGCCATCGTCTCGACCAGGATCTCCGCCTCCTGGCCCGCTTCGCGGAGCGCGGCCGGCGACATGCTGATCACCTCGAGGCCCTCGCGGAACTTCTCGATGCCGGCGAGGAAGTCCGGGCTACTCCAGCGGAAGCCGCCCTTCGAGTTCTCGCGCCCGAAGCCGCGGGTGAAGTACATCTGGCGATCCCAGCCCATGAGGCGCAGGGCGGGGTTCGCCGGTGTGGTCGCTTGACCTCCTTCTCCAGCGGCGGGATCGTCGAGGCTGGCTTCGGCCTCGGCGTGCAATCGCGCGATCTCGCGGAAGACCTCGAACCGGGACTCCAGGAGCACTCGCAGCTGTTCCTTCGCGCGATCGATGCTCTTGCGCAACGAGCGCTGGGTCGACCTCGGCAGGCCGGCGATGGCGAGGAAGCCTTCGTCGCGGGCGATGTCCGCCTCGAGGCTCCGCTTCTTCGCGTTGATCTGGTCCATCTGGCTCTGCAGCTGGTCCAGCGAGAGGCCACGTAAGGACTCCCCGAACCCCGCGACCTCCTCGCGTGCGGCCGCCGCATCGATCTTCACCTTCAAGAAGGCGGCGGCGAGCGCGGTGAGGCCGACGAGCACGGCTCCCCCGGTCCCGATGAGGGGCAGCATTCCGACGGCCAGCGTGGAGGCGATCTTGGCGAGGACGGTAGCCAGGGTCCCAAAGGTCGCGAGGGCCGGCCCGACCACGGCCGCGGCGCCGGCGAGCGCGATCCCCCAGCGAACGGTCGAAGGGTTCAGCTCGCCGAGCCCCCGCACGAGCCCGGTCACCATGCGCTGCAGCTCGTTCCCGAGCGGCAGGGCCTGGTCGCCGATGACGCGGGTCGCGTCCCGCACGGCGGAGGTGAGGGCGCGCCACCCGGCCGTGGCCCCTTCCGATTCTCGAGCGGCCGTCCCTGCCGCGTCGGCCGTCTGATCGAGGATCAGGTTCAAGCGCGCGAGCACCTTCTCCTGGTTGGTCGCAGCCTTGGTCCCCCCCTCGATCCCCATCCGGATCAGCTCTTGCTTCAGCGTGGCCTCGGTGAGGACGGCCCCGAAGATGCGTACGGCCTCGTGGTTCCCGACGAGGGCGGAGGTGAGGCGCTGGACGACCTCGGGCTCGGCACGATCGTAGAACGCAGCCAGGTCCAGCGTGCTCTGGGTCAGGACTCGCGAGAGCTCCGAGGCCTCGTCCCGTGCGAAGCCGAGCGGGACGAAGGTGTCCTGGAAGCTGGAGAGGAAGCCTCGCAGCTCGACGGCGCTGCGCCCGAAGCTGTCGGCCATCGAGTCGGAGAAGGCGCGCACCTCGGAGCCCATGCTCCCGAAGACGACCTTGAACTTCGCCTCGGACTCCTGGGCGTTGGCGGACATCTTCAACGCGGCCGCTCCCGCGCCGAGGATCGGCAGCGTCAGGCCGACGGTCAGCCGCTGGCCCACCTGGCCCATGTCGCGGCCGAACTTCTGGACTGAGCGACTGGTGCGGAGGAGCTCGCGGTCGACCTCGGTGGAGTCGCCGCGGATGCGCACGAGGAGATCACGAATCGCCATCGCTCTCCTCGGGCGATCCGAACCAACCCTTCAGGGCGGCCAGGGCTTCTTCGCCGGTCATGTGCGCGTCCTCGTCGTGGTACTGGAAGAACTCGTCCGGCTCCATCCCGCGGCCGCCAAACATCTTCGTAATCATGGAGGCCACGAGGGCCGCCCTTCGGTTGGCGGCCTTGTGGGCCTCGAGTTCGCGCTCGCGCAGCCTTCTCACGAGCGCGGTCAGCTTCCCCGGCGATAGTCTCCGGGCCTCTGCCTGCGAGAGCCCGAGGTCGACGCGGGCGAGCGTCCAGAGCCGCGCCAGGGTTACGGGTTTCCCTCGTCCGGCTCTCCTTCCGGCTCGTCGGCCGGCGCAGTGGGATCGGTGTCGGCCGCGTAGAGGCCGAGCGCGGTCTCCGCCAGCTCGTTCATGTTCCCGAGGTGGATCCACCGGGCGACCTGCCGCATCTCGAGCTCGGGGTCTTCGTGGAGGAGCATGGCCCAGAGCAGGTAGCCCACGTTCTTGGGCCGCTGCAGCTTCGCCTCGAGCTCGGCGAGATCCTGAGATCGATCCTGCAGGTCGATCCCGGTCGCGTCCTCGAAGTCGATCAGCACGCCGAGGTCGAGCCGGAGCGTCCGCGTCCGGCCTCCGAGCTCGATCTGGACCTCGGGGGCCTCCTTCCCGACGCCCACGTCAGGACGCATTCCAGTCGACGATGCCGGTGACCCGGAGCGCGACTCGAGCCGAGAGCGCTCCCCGGACCGGGGTGGCCGGGCGGAAGCTCTGCACGAAGGCCTTGAAGCGGACGATCGTGTTCGTTGCGTCGGTCAGGACGAGCTGATACGTCCGGATCGTGAGCGCCTGCTGGTCGCTCGTGAGCTGCTGATGCAGAGTCCCGGCGGGATCGAAGAAGAGCGTCCCGGACAGCGTGCCTCCCGACACGAGGGTGGGGAGCACCTCCTCGGTGTTCCCCGGGCTCTCGTGGTCGGTGACGTCGATCTCGGAGGTGTCGCCCCCGGGGCCCTCGAGGTCACCGGCGTGCGGGATCGTGGTAAAGACCTCGGTGGGCTGAGCCCCGTCGCCGACCTGGAGGAGCGTTCCCTTCGCGTAGTACTTGGCCATCGGTCTATCTCCGTTCGATGCGCCCACAGTGGGCGACGTGGGCGTCGATCTGGGCTCGGTCGAGGGTCGCGTACGGGCATCCCTCGCCGGCGCAGACGTAGTTCGTGTAGGGCCCCCACTTCTCCTCGGTGAAGAGCGGCTCCCCCTCGGGATCCTCGCCGTCCAGCACGGCGTGGATCCGGGTCATGTGCCACTCTCCGTGGACGAGGGGGCTCGCGTCCTGCTCGGCTTCGGTGGTTGGGATTTCGTCGTCGGTCATCGTGGGCCTCATGCGTCGTTGGGATCCCAGTAGGCGACCCGGAAGTCCTGCCCGACTGCGGCCATCTGCAGGTCTCCCTCCCCGAAGTCCCAGGCCAGTCGCACCTCCTCGACGTCCTGGACCAGGCCGTCGAGGGTGCGGTTCGAACGCAGCGTGTCCGTGGCCCACTCGAGGAGTGGGTCGAGGACGTCGTCGGGCGGAGTGCCATCGGCTGCGGGGTGGTCGCCGGGCGTCTTCACGCGATGCTCGATTCGCACTGTCATCAGGCGCAGCCCCGAGAGGTCGTGGTCGTCCGTCTCTGGGTCCTCCCGCGTGGGGTAGACGATCGACGCGGGCAGGTTCTGGGTCGCGAGCGGGCTGACTCGCGTTCGCTGCACGCTGAGGTCCTCGGGCCCGCCGTGGCCCGCGAGCAGCTCCGCGATCCTTGCGAGAATCAGTGAGCGATGGCTGGCCATCACCGCACCTCCCCGATCTCGGCGAGGGAGACCCGCACTTCCTGGCCGTCGGAACCGTCACGCAGGTCCCGAACGCGGTATTGCTTCCCGTCGAGGGTGGGGAAGCTCCCTACCTTCAGCGTCGGGAGCTTCCCCTTGGCGACCAGGACGGTCCGCACGGTCTGGATCGTGGCCCCCGGTCCTGCCGGCCCGGCGAGCTCGTCGAGGACGTCGACTTGGTAGTAGGTCGACGCACCCTCGAGTTCGATGATCCCGTCGGCGGTGGCCTCGAGCATGGCCTCCACCTCGTCCGCGTCCTGGAGCATCTGGGCGCTACTCCTTGGTCGCCTCGTCCAGGGCGACGAGCGCCTCGACGATCTTGGTGGCGCGCGCCTCCCCGATGCCGTCGACTTCCGTCAGCGGCCCGAGCGCGAGCGAGGTGCGAAGATCCTCGACGGAGGCGATCCCGGCCGCCTCGAGCACGTCCTTCGCGGGGAAGTCGTCGGGCAGAGGAGTGCTCGGGGGCGGATCCGCCGGCGGAGGCGGAACGTCGGGGTTTACCGGGTTGCCCGGGTCCCGGTGCAGCGGGATCGGGTCGCGGTGGATCGGCTGGACCTGGTCCCCCTCCCGCACGGCGCAGCCGCTCCGGAGAATGTCGGCCGCCTTCTCCGGGCTGAACCCGGCGCGTTCTCCCGCGTTGTAGGGCGGGTAGTGCGCGGTGAAGCACAGCACTACGAGGTTGGCCGCGGCTCCCCTACTCATGAGGCCGGCAGCCGCTCGGCCCCTCCGAGAACCAGCGCCGCGGAGACGATGGCGACGTCGGTGTTGGCCCGGGAGAGATCGGGCGTGAACTGGGCACGCACGAACGGCCGCGCGCCGGCGAGGTTCACGTCGAGCTCGGCGGTCCCGTGCACCGTCCCGCCTCCCGACGGGCCGGTGGCCACGACCGCGGAGGGGAGCGCGTCCTCGAAGTCGGCGACTCCGGTACCGGCCGCGTCCACGGCGTCCTGCAGGTTGGCGCCGATGGAGAGCGTCTCCCCGTCGCCGAGCGTCGCCTGGAACGCGATCACGAGCTTCCCTGACTGGAAGCCGATGCGGTCGATGTAGGGTCCATCGACCTCCGCCGCGTCGCCGGCCCCGCCGGCGGTGGCCTGCACGGCGCCTGCGGCGCGGGAGGTGATGTAGGCCCCGATGTCTCGGTTCGTCATAGGTCGTTCCTTTCCGGCGTGGCCGGGGGTCAGCCCCGGAGCCGGCCGCGGTGGCTCGGCTCCGGGGCAGGGTTCACGGGATGGGTCAGGCGGCCAGCGACCAGACGAGCTCGTTGATGACGACGATGGACTCGTCGTGGCGCATCTGGAGGTCGTGCTCCTGGATCACGCGGAGCACGGTCTGATCGTTTGAGAAGGCCGAGACGAGGTTCTGGTTCTCGTCGACGTAGGCCGCCTCGTTCGACATGGAGATCAGGAGCCCCATCGTCTCGCCGATGACGACGTCGGCGAAGTCGGCGAGGATCAACTCCGACTCGGTCCCTCCGCCGAGATTGGTCGGGATCTGGTTGGAGACCTGGAACGGGTAGGTGAGCAGCGTTCCGCGGAGCATCTCGTCCTTGAACGCGTAGTTCCCGTTCCCATCCCGCAGCGCCATGAGGTAGTGCTTCTCCCGCGGCGCGAAGAGGAAGCCCGGACGCAGCATCCGGACGTTCGCCTCCTCGAGGGTCTGGATCGCGCGGTGCAGGTCCGCGGTCACGGTCGCGAGGTTGGGGCTCGCGGTCATGCTGATCACGTGGTCCGCAACGGCGTGGTTGCGCAGCCCCTTGGGCGCGAACTGGTCACCGGCCCCGCGCAGGAACGCGAGATCGGAGCGCTGGGCCATCGACGCAACGGCGTCGTCCCGGATCAGGCGATCGGTCGCGACGCTCGCGCGGCGCAGGAGGTCGTTACTGATCGGCACCAGAGTGGCGAGCTTCTTCGCGTCGAACACGACCCCGCCGAACGTCTGCTTCGTTGCGGGAGCTGGCCGGTTCTCTCCGATGTAGGACGACGACGCGCCCCCGGTGAGCTTGTTCATGCGCAGCTTCCCGTTCGTCATCGGAGCGATGACCGGGTTGAGGCGGCGCACTACGGAGGCCGGCCGCAGCAGCTCGATCGTCTCGGCGGCAACCTCCTCGTTCACGAGGAAGCCCCCGGCCTCGGCGTCACCCGCCGCGAGCGCGCGGATCCCGACCGGGTCCTTGGCTCGCTTCGCCTCGTCCTCGGCCCGGTTCGCGTCCCCGCGCCCTAGGGCGAGGTAGAAGGCCGCGCGGCCGAACATCAGTCCGGGCTCGTCCGGCGTCCGCGAGGCGATCACGGCCGGGGCCTCGGGGTCGTTGCGCTCGTCCGGCGCCGGCGGCGTCGGGGCCGCGTTCCGCTTGGCGAGCGCCTTGAGGATCTCGCGGCCGACCTCGTCGGGCGTCAGGCCCTCCGCTACCCAACCGGGAGCGCGCTCGGCGAGGTCGTGCTCGAGGGCCATCCGCATGATCTCGGCGTTCTCCTGCGAGAAGTCCCGGGTATCGGCCGGGGAGTTGGTCTCGGTCTCCATGGTTCGCTCCTCGGCCTCCGCGGCCGATTCCGGGGGAAGGGTGGGGGTGGCGGGCGTGGTTCCCCGGTCGAGACCACGGCCCACTCCAACGGTGGGGTCGGCGGGAATGGCGACGGACGAACCCTCCAGGAGGGTCCACCGCTTGATCCGCAGCGTGGGGAGCTCCCCGTCCTTCTGGGTGCGCTCCGCGTTGTTCATGTCCGGGATGTAGCCGGCGGAGATCTTCGTCCGGATCCCGGCTTCCATGTCCTTCCGGACCCATTCGGCGTCGGGGTGCGAGCCGAAGCGCACCCACCCGCGAACCTTCCGGTCCTCGTCGACGCGGATGTCCTCGATCTTCCCGATCTGGCCGGTGCGGTAGTGGTCGAGCAGGAACGGGGCGCCGTCTTCGACCCGGGAGAGGTCGACGGAATCGGGCGAGTGATCGAGCACCTCGTTCACGTACTCACCGTTGCGCCAGTCGTAACGTCGAACGGGGTGTTCCGAGGACAGGGCGACGGGCAGCCGTGTGTCACCGTCCGCGCGGTTGGCCAGCGCTTCCTGGTCGACGCGCAGCTCCATCGTGCGCACCCACGGGCTGGCCTCGGTGGGAGGGGAGTTCAGCTCATTCGGTCCCATCGGGCGCTTCCTTTCCGGGGTTCAGGTTCACCGAGACGCTCGTATTGGTGATCTGCAGCTCGAGGCCCATCGATTCGGCCAGCTCCTTCTCGGCCTTCAGGTTCTCGAAGACGGACGTGAGGTCCTGGCCGCGGTTGGCTGCGATGCGAGAGCGGGACTCGACGCCGAGCCGGAGCGCGATCTCCGCGGCCGCGAGATCCTTGAGCGGGTCGGTCCAGTCCCATCCGCGGGCCATCCAGGTGTGGCTCGACCAACGGGCCCAATCGCGGCCGGGCGGGCGGACGCGGCCGGCGAGGGTGGCCATCGGCCCCCAGGCATCGAAGACCGGCGTGAAGGCGTTCGACTTCCACCACGTGTGCTCGACCCGCCATCCGTCGCGCTCCAGCATCCACGCGGCCCGGAGGCTCGTGTAGTTGACGTTGTTCACGTCACCGGTGAGCGAGTGGTAGGCCACGCCCCACGCCGCGGCGATGTTGCGCTGGATGGTCTGCACGAAGGCCGCGAAGGCGGTCGTCGGGTGCTGCGGGTCCCACGGCTTGAAGTCCTTCGCGCCGGCGGGCAGGTAGTCCATCAGGCCCGGTTCGGCCTCCATCGTGCTCCGCTGGGTGATCGAGGTCCCCGTCTGGTGGAGGGCGGAGCTCTCGTCGCGCACGAAGAAGCCCATCTTCGTCGCGGCCGTCCGCAGCGCCACGAGCTCGGCCTCGAGGGTCCCGTCGAGCATCTTCGAGGGCAGGATCCCGGCGGCCAGCTCGGACACCCCGCGGGTCTGGCCGGGTCGGCGGACCTTGTAGCGGTGGATGATCTGGTTCGCGGGGATCCGCTCGGACGAGTTGTGGCCGCGGGTCCCCTCGGCCGGGTGCTCGCGGTGCACGTAGTAGGCGACGGGTCGACCGTACATGTCGACCTCGACGCCGTACCGGATTTCCGGGATGCGTGACCCGTTCCGCAGCTGGTTTCGATCGGTGTCGAGCTGGTCGATGTCGAGCAGCTCGAGCTGGAGACCGAATGGCCCGCGGCCGCGGTGAAGCCGGATCAGGATCTCGCCGTCCACGAAGCGGGTCTCGACGGCGAGTTTCTGGAAGTCGATCCAGGACAGCCGGCCGTCGACCGAGCAGTTCTCGGCGCGCCCCCACTCGGCGAAGGCGGTCTCGATCTCCTTCCGCGCGGCGAGGTCGGGCTCCCCGTCTTCTTTGAGGACGAGCGACTGCAGGGTCATCCCTGTCTCACCGACCACGTTGATCTTCGCGAGCTCGGCGAAGCGGTTGGCGAGCGGGTCGTTTCGGACGCGCTCACGGGCTCTCTGGCGGAGCCGCTGGAAGTCGCGCAGCAGCGCCTGATCCGCGGAACTGAAGCCGGAGAGGATCCAGTCGGCCGTGAGACGGGACACGGTAGCGCCGACGTACGCGGCCGCCCGCTTCACGTAGCCGAAGGCGCCGAGTACTCGCTGGACGATCTTCATCGCGCCGCCTGGAACTGGACGGCGATCGACGGGCCCGTCACGCGACCGGTGAGCAGCACGGCGCGGCGGTCGTAGTAGTGCGCCAGCACCTTCTGCACGTCCTCGATCTTTCGGAACTCGACGGTGCGGTCGTTGATCGTGACGACCGTCCGGGTCTGGCTGGCGAGCGTCTCGATCGCGGCCTCGAGGGACGCGATCACCCGCTCGACGTGCCGGATCTCCGTGGTCGCCGCGGCGGGGTCGGCGAACACCTCGATCGAGCTTCGGTGGACCGTCTTCGTGACGGTGTCGAGCTCGACCCGCCCGGTGAGGGTGTGAATCCCCGACGCGAGCTCGGCCGTCGCGCTCGCGGCCACGCGGACCTGGAAGACGTCGCCGGACGGGGTAGCCGAGATCTCGAGCGGGGTCGCGGACGGGCCGAAGAGCCGGTAGGTCAGGGCCCATCCCGCGGAGACCGGGTAGTCGGCGAAGGCGCGGTCCCACTCCAGAGAGTCACCGGCCGTGAAGCGGGTGGGCTCGATAGTGGGGATGGTTGGGGCCACGCTGGGGCTTCTCCCGTATAGCCAGAAAGCCCCTCCTGGTCACTATGCCAGGCGGGGCTTTCTTGGATCTTGTGTCCTACGCGACGTGCTCGCTCGCTCGTATCGCCGGTCAACCATACACGCATAGGCGTATATTCGTCAATACACGCCCGTGCGCATGGACGGGATCGAGCGCCGGGAGGCCAGCGTCGTGGTGTGGCTCCTTATTTGCGCTGTGTGGCAGGGGGGCACTATCTATGCCCGATACGGCAGCATATACGCATTGGCCCGAACGGAGGAGGCAGTCGTGGTGACGATTGAAGGGTATGGTGTGGCCTGGCACCCGCAGCGTGGCGGCCGCGTTCGGGTGAAACGGAGCGACCGCAAGAAGTGGGGCAAGTGGATGCCCGTGACTCACGAGGGTCTCGCGGGATTCCGGGCGTTGATGAAGGAGAAGCCCGTATTCGTGGAACCCAACGGATGGCTCAGGAGCGGCCCGGAGCCCGTGGGAGAGGACGAGAAGTAGCCGCCAAGACAAAGTTCCCGAGGGCTCACTCCAATGCCCGCTGGTAGGCGGAAGCAGGGATCGCGTACGTCTCTCGACAGCGCTCCACGTGGCACTGGTAGGTCCCGATGATCTCGTCGGGCGTGGCCGAGTAGTGGCGGGCCTGTTCGGCCGGCGTGATCCGCAGGGCAGGGGGGCGACCGCAGAACGGGCAGGCGATCCGGAGCCGGAGGAGCGTCAGTCCTTCCATCGCCCCACGAACCCGGATCCGCGGCCGCGTGGCGGCCCCTGCGGCCCGATCTGCATGGACGCCGCGACCTGGTCGAGCCGGAGCCCGGCTGCAACCAGGCCTTCGAACGCGGCCAGGGCGTAGACGCGGCAGTCGAGGACCTCGGCGCGGCGATTCGGCCGGCGTACGTAGGCGTGCACGTGCCGCCCGTTCCGGGACTGTTTCAGGATCCGCTTCTCGGAGGTCAGCTGGCGGAAGAACTCGAGGTCGTAGGGCTCCCGGGCGGGGAAGTGCATGTAGCCGGGCCCGGGGTCCGCGAGCGCGAGCCTCCCGAAGAGCGTGGTCTTGGCGGAGTCGGCCCCGACGGGGTAGAGGGGCGTCTTCCCCTTCGTTCGGAGGTGAGGGCGGCCCATGATCGGCCGACCGGGGCCGTCGAGGCCTTTCACAGCCCAGACCCTCGATGAGAGGCGCGCGGCCGCGAACTTGTAGACCTGCTGCGTGTGGTACCCGGAGTCGACCGCGGTCGCGCTGACCCGGAGCGTGTGTCCGGACGGATGGCGGTAGGTCCGCTTCACGACGAGCTGCTCGAGGTCGAGCCACGCGGCCTCGATCGAGGGGTCGGCGGGGATGCGCAGGTAGTCGAGGCTCCAGGATTCCTCCCCGAGCCCCCACCCGACGAGCTCCACCTCGAACCGGTCCGCCTGGACGTCCACGCCGGCGGTGATGACCAGCACCTCAGCCGGGGTGGGCTCGGCCGCGTAGACCTCCCGACGGGCGAGCAGGGGCTCGGCCTCGAGCGTGTGGCCCTGGGCGTCCCAGACCTCGCCGAGCCGGGTGTTCACGAACACCTGCAGCTTGAGCGGGTGCCCCTGGGCTGCCAGCCACTCCCGAGCAAGGTTCGGCCAGCTCGCCCCCTCGAACGGAGAGATCAGACTGGTCAGCAGGAAGGCGATCCGGGCCGGCTCCTCTACCGGTTCGTCCGCAATCCAGGCGCCGGCCTCGAGCATGCCCCTCTTCTGTCGTTCCGAGATGGGCTCGTCGCACGCCTCGCACATGTAGACGGCCGACTCAGGGACGTGCTCACGCTCCCCTTCGGCGTTGGTGATCTTCTGCCATCGGAGGCGCTCCCAGCGGAGCACCTGCATGTGGCCACAGTGCGGGCACGGGACGTGGTAGCGCCGCACCTCGTCGCACTCTCGGACGGCCTCCTCGATGCGTGAGACCCCGGCGTTGGTCGGCGTCGAGCCGGTCACCTCGAGGCGATTCCAGAAGGTCGTGAGTCGCTTCCGGACGAGCTCGACGGGATCCCCCTCGTCGCCGGCCGAGGGCGGGTAGCCGTCGACCTCGTCCATCAGCGCGACCCGGCGAGCTCGGGAACGCAGGCCGGAGGGCGCGTTGGCCCCCACCAGGCCGAGGTGCCCGCCCGGATAGCTCTTCGACTCGATGGTGTTCTCCGAGTCGCGCGACCTCGAGGGGCCCACCTTGGCGGCGAGCTCGGGCGTGTCCTCGATCATGCGAGCGACGCGCTCCTTGCTGAACTTCGCGGCCTCCCCGGAGCTGATCTGAACCAGGAGCACAGGCGAGGGATCGGCGTGGATGAAGTAGCCGATGAAGTTCAGGAGCACTTCCGAGAACCCGACCTGTGCCGCCTTCTGGACCACGATGCGTTCGACGAGCGGATCGGAGGCCGCGTCCATGATCTCACGGAGGTAGGGTGTCCGATCGGTGCGCCAGCGTCCGGGCTCCGCCGACGTGTCCGGCAGGATCCGGTACCGGTCGGCCCACTGCGAGACGGTCAGGCTCGAGGGCTTCCGGAGCACCTCGCGCACGACGGTCCGGGCGGCGGACCAGGCGCGGGCGGAGGCACCGCTATGCGACGGAGCGACCATCCTCGTCCTCGTCTGCGACTCCGCGGAGCTCGTCCATGAGTTCCTCGATGATGCGGTCGGTCACCTTCTTCGCAGCCCGGGGTGTGTCCAGCCCGACCACCCGGACCGGCATGCTTCCCTTTGCCGCGACCAGGCGGGATCGAAGGCGCTCGAGGACGGTGGTGAGGGTGCGCTGCAGCACCTCCGTTGGAAGGACGCGCTCCTCGGCCTCCTCGACCGCGAGCTCGGCCATGCGGGCGTCTGCCTGGAGCTTCCG
Source organism: Longimicrobiales bacterium (assembly GCA_028279425.1). Lineage (GTDB taxonomy): Bacteria > Gemmatimonadota > Gemmatimonadetes > Longimicrobiales > Gaopeijiaceae > Gaopeijia. Next base: position 25,222 of record JANQNV010000182.1, read on the forward strand.
CTGCCGCGCGTCGCGCACCTCGGCCTGGCCAGCCGCGAGCTTCTCCCGGTACTCGATGTACCACCGCACGCAGGCGGCCATGGGGTACATCGTTCGGCCACCGAGCGGCTCGGTCGGCAGCCCCTCGTCAACGAGGCGCCGGATCTGCCGGGTGGTGATCGGGAGCACCTCGGCGAGCTCTTTCTGGGTCAGGAGTTGCTGACGGTGCCGTCGGCTAGAGGCCATGGAGTCGGGAGATCTCCTTCTGCACCTGCAGCGCCGTCTTGTAGTCCTGAATCTTGAGCGCGGAGCCGAAGAGCTTCTCGTATCGCGCCAGGGCGACCCCGAAGGCCCGCTCGCGGTGCAGTCGGCCGAAGTGCTCGAGCTCGGTGAAGGCTCGATCGACCAGGTCGGTCGCGGCCCTCTTCGTCAGGCTCCATTCCTTCCGGGCGAAGGCGACGGCTTCATCCTCCGAGAAGCCGCGAAGGATGGCCTCGGTGACGGTCGTCAGGCGGTCCTGGACGGTGATCTTCTTCCCCTCAGCCATCGACGGCGTCCTGCATCCATCCGGCGTGGAAGTCCGCGAGCTCGGGGCAGGCCGTGAGGACGTACTGCTCGACGCGCGGGTTGGCGGTGAAGTTCGCCGAGCCCTCGACGACGATCCCGGCTTCGGCCGTGCGCAGGACGAGCACCTTCGCGTGGTTCCGTAGGGCCAGGTACCGCTGCCCCCGCTCCTGGAGGCCTTCGACGAGTGTCGCGTAGACGGCCGACTCCCTGCGCTTGAAGTAGAGGCCGGTGAGGAGCACGAGGGTCTCGATCGATCCCGCGTCGATGAGCGCGAGCAGCTCGAGCGCGTTCCCCCGGTTCATCGTCCAGGTCGAGGCCCACACTCGGGCCGGGGTCTCGAGTAGCTCGAGCAGGTGAGGGCACCAGGTCCAGAAGTCGTAGTTCCCGTTCGCGACGATGTGGACCGACGTGCCGGGCTGGGGCAGGGTGGGGACGACTTCGGCGAGCGCTTCACGTCGGAGTGCCCGCCGGAGCTGGCGGCGAACCTCGCGCCGAAGGTGCGTCCGTCCCTCGGGCATCCGGTCCGATTCGAGCGTGTCGGCGGGCTCGAACCCGCCGAACGCGCTCGAGTCGAACCCGCTTCCTCCGGCTCCGAACCCGCCGAGGCCCCCCTCCCCAAAGCCGCCGGACACGGACACGGGGTTCAGACCCGAGTCTCGAGCGAAGGTCGGCTGTGTTGCGAGACCCGTTTCGGATCGGCCAGAAAGGACCCCGGCCCGGTCAACTCGGGCCCCCGAGGCCCAGGTGGTCCTTCACCCACGCGATTCCGATCGCCTTGGCAACGTCGTAGGAGACCCCACCAAGAGTCCGGGTCGCTTCTCTGACCTTCGACATCGCCTCCTCCGACCGAAGGGCGTCGAGGAAGTCGTAGCCCTCCCACGTCAGGGCCGTGACTATGAAGCCGCTGAACCCCGCGTGGCCCTTCACGAGCCCAGCGTCGACCAACAACTCGAGATGCGCCTTTGTGACTTGAAAGTCGGCCTCCACCGCTTCCGATACTCTCACGATGTCTGTGGCTCCGCCCGCTTCCAGCTTCTCGAGTTCGAGAAGCAGTTTGCGGATCAGCTCGAAGTCCCGCTTCATTGCATGCCTCCAGGAGGGTCAAATTCTCGCGGTTGCGATTGCTCGATCGAACGCAGCGAAGAACTCCGACTCGGCGTGTCGATCGACCGTCTCCTCTGCGGTCTCGTAGAACTCGAGGTCGGGGGGGAGATCCACTTGGGGTACCAACCAGTACAGCACTTCCGTCGTGCTGTCCCCCTTGCGGCCTTTCCGGCGGAGGATGAGTCCGTAGCCTGATCCTCGATCGATCAGGTATGTGCCGCGCTCGCCGACCTTCGATCGACCCCGCTTCTTCAGGTGCAGTCGGCTCGGACGCCAGTTCTTCTTGACGATCCCAGCCGCCGTCCGGGGAACGTTGGCGGTTGGTACAGCGACGGAGCGGCCTCGAGGGACCTTCACGTCCTCCGTCTCGAACTTGGTGAGGATCTCCTCGCGACCCCCGGGGGCCTGATAACGCACGATGGCCACCGGGTGGTCCTTGGTGGCGAAGTCGGTCCCCCGATTCCGTTTCACGGCGCGATCAGCCCACCGCTTCCGTCGGAGGGTGAAGATCTCGTCTTGTCGCTGGCGCTGGGCCTCCTGGACGCGGTTCGCGAGTCGGTTGGTCGACAGGGCGAGCGCGAACGGGATCTGGTCCTGGAATACGCCCTGGATGCCTGCGGCAACCTCCGGGGCGTTCGTCTCGATACTCAGATGCACCGCGATTCTCCTTCAGGCGTGGCCGGTCGCGATCAGGGCGATGATGAGCAGGACGATCATGGCCAAGATGCATCCGCCGCCCAGCATTTCCATGTCCCCGTGGGGGTTCTCGTTCGGGTCGCGCATCATCCGAACAGCTCTAGGCGCTGCGCGCCGGGGTTGATCCACAGCGCTTCTTCGCGTAGTCCGCCCCCGTCAGTATTGGCGGGGCGAACTACGCGTCTCCAATCAGGGAACAGTTCGTCGTCGTAGAGCGGGCATGCGTAGCCGCTCACAACAACCCTACCGTCGAGGCTCCGGAGCGCCGCCCCGAGCTCTCGGTGCTCGTCGTCGGAGAGGTTGTAGCGGTAGGCACGTTCCGCGTCGCTGCGCGTGCGGACGGAGCTCCTCGTCGATATTGGGTACGGCGGGTCGACGTAGAACAGAGTCTCGGGAGAGTCCTGCTGTGCGATGACCTCGAGGGCTGGTCGGCACTCGATCGTGACTCCGCGAAGCCGTTCAACGAATGCGGGAACCTGGTCGGGCCACCCCAGCCAGTCGCGAGATCCCGTACTGTTGCGCCTCACCCCTTTGGCTTTGAAGCCCGATCGATTCTGCTTCCTCGCCGTGGTTCCGTGTGCCATGAAGGACGAAGCGATTGTGCGCCGAGCCCGCTCGACGGGGTCTGCAACCGGCTCGCCGTAGCAGGCAAAGAACTCGACTCTCGAAAAGGGTGTGAGCGCGCAGGCCCGGCGCAGGGCGTCTGCAAGCTGGGGATCCCGAAGCACCCGGAAGACGTTCACGACGTCCTCGTCTAGGTCGTTGTAGACCTCGTGCTGCGACCTCGACTTCCGAAGCAGCACCGACGCGGCCCCGCCGAAGGGCTCGACGTAGACTCGGTGCGCAGGGAAGTGCCGGATGATCCAGGGCGCGAGGCGCCACTTCCCTCCGTGATATCTCATGGCCGGTCTGGTCGGCCTACTCATCGCCGGTCCTTCCATCTCGGGCGATGATCGCTTCGCTTCCAGATGCCTCAGCCATCGGTCCCCGCCCGCGGCCTGCAGCGGGAGCACGGGACGTAGCACTCAGCGCGGTATTGATCGTCGAGGCACCCGCCGTGGCCCCGGCATAGGTCGTCTGGGCACGCCAGGATCTCGCCAGCTCCTCCGCACCAGCCGCACTCGCCGTAGTCGTCCCACTCGTCGTAGTCGTCCGTACGCTCTCCCGGGTCGACGTCGGGCTCTCTCTTCACCAATGCCTGAGCGATCGATCGGAGGGCGGCGGCGGGGTCGATCGCGTCGACAAACAGCGTGTTGCCGATCGTGAGCTCGTGGCGCCTCTGGAATCTCAGGTGACCCGCCTCGAAGAGTTCGGCGGTCGCCTCGAGGCCACGGCAAATCTCTGCGACGGCCTGACCCCGCAGCTCATCGATGATCGACCGAAGATCTTGGACCGATCGCTCTGACACCTTCATGACGTCGCTCCCGTTGGTCTGGGCGCAGTTGCGCCGTTCACGATCTCGCGTAGGATCTCCCCGGCCGGGGAGAGGTCGGTCGAAGCCCGAGGTGGGGCGAAGAGGGAATCGGTCCAACCGGCGATGACCACCTCTCGCGCCGCGTCGAACAGCGGGCGCTCGTGGCGCTTGTCGTCCTTCCCGATCCAGACTCGATCCCAGTGGATCAGCACGCCGGGGGTGTAGGCGTTCCCCTTCTCGAACCCGCACTGGCCGAAGTCGCGGAGCGTGGCGCAGCCGAGAACGGCCTCGAAGACGTGTTTCGCGTGGTGTTGGGAGAGCAGCTCGCCCAGTTCCCGGATGACCTGCGTCGAGCTGGGTTCCTCGTCGAGCTGGTCGAGACCGAGTCGACGGAAGGCGGCGTCGAGCAGCAGGGGGCCGATGCCGCCCGGCAAGTTTTCCACATCCGCCTTCGTTTCGACTACCGGTAAGGTAGTAGTAGGCTGAAGTTGAACTTCTTCTTTAACTTCAACTTCAACTTGGGCGGGAGTAGATCCGGAGCTACTCCGGAGTTGGTCCGGAGTGGGCGTAACCGGTTGTGCTCCAGCTTCTTCGGGGCCCGGAAGGCGTGACGGAGCCTCCCGATCCTTCCGAAGTCCCTTCTGGCTCGCCGCGAACCCGGGGAACTGTAGTACGGGCCGGTTTTCCACAGTGTACCACTGCACGAGCCCGGCGCCGGCGAGCTCCTCGAGACAACTCCGGACCAACTCCGGAGTGAGGCCGGAGCGGAGAGGCACCGCGGTCCCCTTCACCTCGTCGGGTGATCCAGGCATCCGCCCTTCTCGATCGAGATGGGGGATGCACCTCGTGAAGAGATAGTCGGCCTCCAAGGAGAGCCTGTTCAGCTCCCAATCATGGGCGATCGTCTTCGAAACGAATCGGCCGTCCGGCATGCGCTACTCCCCCACC
>JANQNV010000185.1 GCA_028279425.1 Longimicrobiales bacterium
GTCGAGCGCGTGACGACGCGGCGCGTGAAACCGCAGCGAAGATGCCGTCGCCGCCTGGGGCCGCGGCTTGCTTTGGCTGCGGGCCTCCTTCATCACGGAGGCCGCGGGGGCCGCGTGATGGGAATCGCCGCGCGGGGGGAAGTGTGGCGGTGAAGCCGCCCGGGGCGAGATGCCGCGCGGGTGTCTCGACTCGAGAGCGAGCGGCTCGCAAGGGGGAGACGATGCAACCAGCAGCGATCCGTCGAATCGAGCGAAAGGTCTGGGCGCTTCCGCTGGCCCTTCTCGTGTTCCTCGCGTCGTGTGGCGATCGCGAGATCGGGGGCGACCAGTACGGGTGGGTTCAGTACGGCCCCGACGGCTTTCAGGCCCGAGCGATCACCAGCGACGCCACGTGCCCCAGGGCCACGATGCGACTGGAGGGGGCGCAACAGTCGCGGGACGTCGTGCTTTCGGTCCGGGCCGAGCCCGCGGGCGCCGACTTCCCGAACCTCGTGTGCGAGGCGGACCTCCCCCGGCGAGCGACGTCGTTCCAGATCCCCGCCTTCGGGCTCGACGTGACCCTGAGGCACGGCATGGTGAACTGGGTTGCGATCCTCGGCGACACCGGGTGCCGCATCAAAGTGAACGACACCACCATGGATACCCAGGCGTGCAACGATCCCGACGCGTGGCCTCTGCCGACCATGGCGGAGGCGGTCGCCGCGGAGGAGCCCGACCTGATCCTCCACGCCGGGGACATCCTCTACCGAGAGGACCCCTGTCCCGCGGGCAACATGGGCTGCGCCGGCTCGCCCTACGGATACGACAAGTACGCGACCAATCGGGCCGACTTCTTCGAACCGATGGGACGCCTGCTCGGGACGGCGGCGTGGGTGATGGTCCGCGGGAACCACGAGACGTGTGGTCGCAACGGCCTCGCCTGGATGCGGTACTTCTCGCCCGAACCCTACGGCGACGGGAGCTGCGTCGAATACGAACCCCCGTACACCCTCGAGTTCGATTCGTGGAAGATGCTCGTGATGGACACGGCCGCGTCGAGGGACGACGCCCCGGTGGACCCGACTCAGGTCGAGCTCTACCGCGAACAGTTCCTGGAGCTCTCGTCCGTGCCCGACCTGGATCGGGCGTGGCTGCTGACCCACCATCCGATCTGGGGGATGAACACCCGTCCGTCGAAGGAGGTGGATGGCATGCCTGCGCTCGTGAGTCAGACCCTCATGGCGGCGATCCGCAACACCGAGGGCGATCAGATCTTGTCGACAGAGACGACCGTCGCCGGCCACGCCCACTACTTCGGCTTTCTCGACTACGGGTCCCCG
>JANQNV010000188.1 GCA_028279425.1 Longimicrobiales bacterium
GTGACGACGAGGCCTCGGTTCTCCGGCTCGCCCGGGTAGGGATCGTGGAACCACGCCGTTTTCGACCCGAGCGACCCGTCCACGAAGGCCTTGAGGCCACCCCACCGAAGGCGTTCGTCCCCGAAGCCGTACTCGTCCACGAATGCGGCCAGTTCGGGGTGCGTACGCATTGGGACGGCCGCGTAGACGCGCAGGGGGAGATCGCCGTTGGCGTGCGCTCGACGGTACGCGTGGAGCGACTCCCAGCCGTCGACGTCGTGGATCTGGGTGAGACCAGCGGAGAGCGCGTGGCGCGCTGCGGCCTGCAGCCATCGATCCCGGTCCGCGTCGGTGGGTTCGGGAAGGTGTCGCCCGACCAGCACCATCGCGGTGTCCTTGAGGATGCCGGTCGGCTCTCCGTCCGCATCCCGAACGATCGTCCCGCCGGGAGGGTCCAGGGTCTCTCGGTCGATCCCTGCCCGCGCGAGGGCGACCGAGTTCGACAGTGTCATGTGGATGTCGAGTCGGTGGAGCCACACGGGGTGGTGGGGCGTGGCCGCGTCGATCCAGCCTCGGCTCGGTAGCTCCCCACCCCAGTTCTCGTGGTCCCAGTCCCCGCCCACGATCCACTCCCCAGGGGGGTGCCTCTCGGCGAACCGGGCGATCCGCTCGACCATCTCGGCGGGGGTCGCCGCCGTCCGGAGATCGACGCACGAGAGCTTGCGACCTCCGGTGAGGAAGTGGGTGTGCGCGTCTACAAAGCCCGGGAGGAGGGCACGGCCCTCCAGGTCGAACTCGGTCAGCGGTCCAGAGGGGGACGCCGCGGCGCGGAGGGCGTCCCGAGATCCAATCGCGACCACCTTGCCGCCTTCGACTCGCACCGCCTCCACACTTCGCGGCTCCGCACCGCCCGTCCAGATCGGGCCGCCCGTGAAGAGCGTCGGTCGGTTCACCGGGTCTCTCCCCGGAGGAAGCGCTCGGAGAAGGCGCCGAGGATCTCCGCGGCGGCCGAGATCTCCTCTGCGGGGCACGACTCGTCTGCGGTGTGC
>JANQNV010000200.1 GCA_028279425.1 Longimicrobiales bacterium
GGCCGCTCATGGGCACGACCGCGCGCGTGGTCGTCCACGCCGCCGACGCGGCGGCTGCACGGCCGGCCGTCGAGGCTGCCTTCGCGGCAGGGGCCCGCCTCGATTCGCTCTTGAGCGACTACCGTGCGGACAGCGAGATCGCCGCGCTCGCCCGCGGCGCTGGTGGACCGGCGCGCCGGGTCAGCGACGACCTCTGGCGCCTGCTCGTCACCTCGCAGGAGTGGTCGGAGCGAAGTGGGGGCGCGGTGACGGCCACGATCGGCCCGGCGACGCGGTTGTGGCGCTGGACGGCGCGGCGCGGAGAGCTGGCGGCGGCCGATCGGCGCTCGGAGGCGCTGCGGCGGTCTCGGCCCGAGGTTCTGGAACTCGACCTGGAACGGCGCACCGCCCGCCTCGTCGAGGTCGGGGCCTCGCTCGACCTCGGGGCGTTCGCCAAGGGGTTCGCCGCCGGTGTCATGTTGGACTCGCTCCGGGAGCGCGGCCTGGCGGCCGCGCTCGTCGACGTCGGGGGGGATCTCGCCATCGGCAATCCGCCCCCGGGGCGAGACGGGTGGCTCGTCGAGTTCCCCGATGGCACGCCCCGCGCGCTGGCCAATGTGGCTGTGGCTACCTCCGGTGACCGATTCCAGTACGTCGACATCGGGGCGACGCGGTACTCCCACATCGTGGATCCGCGCACCGGCCTGGGTGTGGTGGACGCCCCGACCGTGGTCGTGCTTGCCCGCGACCCGACCACGGCCGACGTTCTGGCCTCGGCCCTGTCGGTCCTCGACCGAGAGGCCGGTCGCCGTTTGGTCGAAGAGCTCGACGGCGTGGCCGTCCACTGGGCGTCGCCGAACCCCTCGCGCAATGAAGACACCGAGGTCGGCGGTGGAGGCGGCTGGCGGACCGATGGGTTCCCGAGTTTGCGGCGGCCCGGACCCCCTCTGGGAGACCACGATGGATCGACGTGAATTCGTGACACGCGGCGGGGTGGGCGCGGCGGGTTTGATCGGGACGGGCCTCACCCCTCGGGCCGCCGCGGCGATCGCACCGTCCCGGACCGAGCCCTTTTCGCTCGACTATGCCCCGCACTTCGGCATGTTTCGCGAGTCCGCGGGCGACGATCTCGTCGCCCAGCTGGAGTTCATGGCCGACCAGGGGTTCCGCTCGCTGGAAGACAATCAGATGCGCCAGCGACCGGTCGAGGAGCAGGAGCGCATCGCGCGCACCATGCGCCGACTCGATATGCGGATGGGGGTCTTCGTGGCCCACACGATCCAGTGGAGGGAGCCGAATCTGGCGAGCGGCGATCTCGACGAGCGCGCGGCCTTCCTCGCGGAGATTCGTGATTCGATCGAGGTCGCCAAGCGGGTGGGCGCTACCTGGATGACGGTGGTGCCCGGCCACGTGGACCTCCGACAGCACCTCGACTACCAGACGGCCCATGTGGTCGAGACGCTTCGCCAGGCCTCGGCGATCCTCGAGCCGCACGGCCTGGTCATGGTGCTCGAGCCGCTGAACCCTCGCGACCACCCGGGACTGTTCCTGAAGGGCATGCCCCAGGCCTACCAGATCTGCCGCGCCGTCGACAGCCCGGCCTGCAAGATTCTCGACGACCTCTACCATCAGCAGATCACCGAGGGAAACCTGATCCCCAACATGGAGGCTGCGTGGGACGAGATCGCCTACTTCCAGGTGGGCGACAATCCCGGGCGGAGGGAGCCCACGACGGGCGAAATCAACTACGCCAACGTCTTCGCCTGGATTCGTGAGCGCGGCTTCGACGGCGTCATCGGGATGGAGCACGGGAACTCGCGCCCCGGGGTCGAGGGGGAGCGGGCCGTCATCGACGCCTACCGGACGGTCGACGCCGGAGGGCGCTGAAGCGCCACCGGCAACGTCAGCCGAGGCCCTCGCCGGCCTCGAGGCGCTCGAGGATGAGCTGGCCCAGCGCTTCGGTGACCGAAAACGCGACGGAGCCGCGCACGAGGTTGCCGGCCACGGGCGTCCAGCGCAGGAGCACGCTCGATCCGGCCTTTCCGACCACGGAGCCGAGGGTCGCGTAGACGGTCGAGCGCAGAAGCGAGGCCGTGGGTTCGATCCCGTACTGGCGCGCGACCGCGGCCACCATCCCGACCTGGATGGGCATGATCAGCACGGAGTCGGATCCGGGCACGACGGTCGAGGCGGCGGCCCCCGCCGCGGCAATCGCCGCTCCGTGGATGATCCACTCACTCCGCTCTTTCGGACTCGCGTCGTCCCACATCACCACCACTCCATCCGGTAAGTTCGTTTCGGTGCTCTACACCACCATTCGAGGATCGTGCGCGCGGAGTTTCTCGGCGTATCTTGGAAGCGAGCGACGCACCAGCCAGTTCACCACGGAGTCGACGACCATGACGTCACCGTCATCCGGGGGCCCGACCGGGGCTCTCATCCTCTCACTCGGCACGGTGCTCGGCCTCGCCGCATGCGCCCCTGGAACCCCCGGGTCGGCACCGACCCGCTCCGATCTCGCGGTCGAACCGGCGGCGGCCGAGGCTGCTGCGGCGACGATCACCGCCGAGGACCTGTACGGGCGGATCGGCCTCATCGCAGCTGACAGCATGCGCGGGCGCGACACACCCAGCCCCGAGCTGGAGCAGGTGGCCCGTTGGATCGCCGGCGAGTTCGCCGATATGGGTTTGCGCCCCACGGCGGGGCTCGAGGACGGCTTCATCCAGCGGTACGCACTCCGGCGCTATGCGGTCGCCGAAACGTCGAGTGTTGTGTTCTCGTCGGGTGCCGCGCTGCGCTGGGGCTTCGACATCGTGACCAGCGAGGGCGTGCCCTTCGAGGGTGAGGTGGACGGCCCCGTAGTCGTGGTGTCCGGCAGCGGCGGTTGGGAGCAGGCCTTCGAGGGCGTGCCGGCGGGCGCGCACGTCTTCGTGTTTCCGGGGGGCATGATGGAGGCGACCCGCCGGACCGACTGGGCGGGGCGCACCGAGGCGCTGTTCGAAGCGGGTGCCGCGACCGTGTCGCTCGTCACGGGGCTGGATGCCCCGCGCTGGCAGAGGATCGTGTCGCGGGCGCGGGCTGGGACTCGGGTGGTGGGCGAGCTCGACCCCGATCGAACGGTGGTCTACGCGGTGCGGGCCGACGCGGTCGCCTCGGCGCTCGGCCCTGCCGGCGTCGACGTAGCCGGCCTTCAGGCGCGCCACGGCGAGGAGGTGGCGGTGGACCTCGTCGCCGGGCTGACGCTGTCCACGCGATTGGCCGTCGACCTCCTCGAAGACGCCTCGGCGCCGAACGTCGTGGGCGTGCTCGAGGGCAGCGATCCGGAGCTGCGCGACGAGTACGTCGTCTACTCGGCTCACATGGACCACGTGGGGGTGCGCCCCTCCATGGCCGACGACTCGATCTTCAACGGCGCCGACGACGATGCGTCCGGAACGGCGACGGTCATCGAAGTGGCCGAAGCGATGGCGTCGCTCGATCCCGGCCCTCGACGCTCGGTCGTGTTTCTCCTGGTGAGCGGCGAGGAGAAGGGGCTGCTCGGCAGCGCGCACTACGCCGACAATCCGACCGTGCCCGTCGAGGACATGGTCGCCAACATCAACGCCGACATGGTGGGTCGGAATTGGCCCGACACGATCGTCGCCATCGGTAAGGAGCACTCCGACCTCGGCGAGACGCTGAACCGCGTCAACGCGGCCCATCCCGACATCGGCATGACCGCCATCGACGATATCTGGCCCGACGAACGTTTCTACTTCCGCTCCGACCACTACAACTTCGCGCGTCGAGGGGTGCCCGTGCTCTTCTTCTTCAACGGGACGCACGAGGACTACCACGGTCCCGACGACGAAGTCGAGAAGATCGACACCGAAAAGACGGCTCGGATCGGCCGTCTGCTCTTCTACCTCGGTCTGGAGGTGGCCGACGCCGACGCGCGTCCGCAGTGGAACCCGGAGTCCCATGACGAAATCGTGACCCCCCCGCCGTCGTAACGAACGACGTCGGACTGGCGTGTCCCGGGACCGTGTAGCAGCGTTGGTGTATACCCTCTTCGATCGTACTCGACCCTCCTCGACGCGGAGGACGACTCTGAATACGTATTTTGTTCGTGCATTCTGCGTAGCCCTCGCGGCGGGCCTCGGGTTGGCCCCGACCGCCGCCGAAGCCCAGGACGATCAACAGGCCTACCTCCAGGCCGTCGCCGAGCACTTCCACGTGTCGATCGACGAAGTGCGGGTGCTCGCGAGGTGGGGGCGACCGGCCCAGGAGATTCCCGTCGTGTTGTTTCTCGCCGGTCAGGGTGGCGTGTCGCCCGACGCGGTGATGGCGTTGCGCAACGCCGGTCGAGGCTGGTCGGCCATCGCCTCGCGGTGGCAGCTCCACGCGGGCCAGTTCCACGTGCCGCTCGAGTCGTCGGCCGATCCGGGACCCCTCTCCGGGGTCTACGAGCAGTTCCGGGCCCGCCCGGGTTCCGCCTGGCCCTCGATCGAGCTCTCGGACCAGGACGTGGTCTCGCTCGTGCACCTGCGTTTCCTGTCGAGCTACCTCGGGGTCCCGCCTCGACGGGTTCTCGGGGCGCTCTCCCAGGTCGGGGCGGGCCCGGCCGCGCTGCGCGCATTGCGGCGAGGGGGCTGAGCGTTCCGTCGCTTGACGCGGGGGCGACCGAGGCGGATTCTCGGGGTTCCCCCTCGGCGGAGCCCGGCATGAGCCACACCTCGCAGACGATTCCCCTTCCCCCTCCTCCCTCGTACTCCGAGGCGGAAAGGCGGGAGCGTGCCGAGGCTTTCTACGACTTCGTTCGACGGCGCCGCACCGTGCGCTCGTTTTCGCCGGCCGCAGTGTCGCGCGAGGTCGTCGAGGCGTGCATCCTGGCGGCGGGCACCGCTCCGAACGGCGCCAACCACCAGCCCTGGCACTTCGTGGCCGTGTCGGATGCCGAGACGAAACGCCAGATCCGTGAGGCCGCCGAGGAAGAGGAGCGCGCCTTCTACGGCGGACGCGCGCCGGACGAGTGGCTCGAGGCCCTCGCCCCCCTCGGGACGGACGCCCACAAGCCGTTCCTCGAAACGGCTCCCTGGCTGATCGCGATTTTCGCGGAGAGTTGGCACCCCGCTCCGGACGGATCGCGGCGCAAGAACTACTACGTGACCGAGTCGGTGGGGATCGCCACGGGCCTGTTGATCACGGCGCTCCACGATGCGGGTCTTGCTACGCTGACCCACACCCCCTCGCCGATGAAATTCCTCAACCGTGTTCTCGGCCGCCCCGACAACGAGCGTCCGTTCCTGCTGCTCGTCGTGGGTCTGCCGGCCGACGGCGTCGAGGTGCCGGACATACGCAAGAAGCCGCTGTCACAGATCTCCACCTTCATCTGAGCGCGCCATGGGCCAGGATCTCGTACCCGAGCAGAACCCCGAGTCGTTTCGCGCCTTCACGCGTGCGCTCCTGAAGGATCTCCAGGCGCTCGAGCGGATGCTCGCCTCCGGGATGATCGAATCGGGCGTCCGGCGCATCGGGGCCGAGCAGGAGTTCTTCCTCGTCGGGAAGGGGTGGCGACCGTCACCGAAGGGTGTCGAAGTACTCGAGCGGCTGGGCGAGCCCTTCACACCGGAACTCGCGCGCTTCAACCTGGAGGTGAACCTCGACCCGGCCCTCCTGGAGGGCACGGCCTTCTCCGACATGGAGAAGCAACTCGACCGTCTCTTGAAGCAGGCGCGGGAGGCGGCCCGGGCCGAGGGCGCCGAGGTGTGCTTGACCGGCATTCTGCCCACCTTGGCCAAGTCGGACCTGAGTCTCGACAACATCACGCCTCGGGCGCGCTACTACGCCCTCAACGATGCCCTCGACCGAATGCGCAACGGGGCGGTCTACCGCCTCCGGATCGAAGGCACCGACGAACTGCTCGTCGAGCACGACTCCGTGATGCTCGAGTCCTGCAATACCTCGGCGCAGGTTCACCTCCAGGTGTCGGCCGAAGAGTTCGTCCCCTTCTACAACATGGCCCAGGCGATCACGGGGCCCGTCCTCGCTGCGGCGGTGAACTCGCCCCTTCTCTTCGGGAAGCGGTTGTGGGCCGAAACGCGCATCGCCCTCTTCCAGCAGTCCCTCGACACTCGCTCGGGCGCGATGCACCTGCGCGACGTGGCGCCGCGCGTGCGGTTCGGCGATCGCTGGATTCGGGACTCCGTCGTCGACCTGTTCCAGGAAGACATCGCGCGCTTCCGGGTACTGCTCGCCAGCAAGGTCGATGAGGATCCCCTCGAGGTTCTCGAGCAGGGGGGCGTACCCAAGCTGAAGGCCCTCCAGCTCCACAACAGCACGGTGTACCGCTGGAACCGTCCGTGCTACGGCATCAGCGAGGGCAAGCCGCACCTTCGGATCGAGTGCCGCACTCTGCCCTCGGGACCGACCGTGCTCGACGAGGTGGCCAACGCAGCTTTCTGGATCGGCGCCGTGATCGGAGGTGTCGAGGAGTACGGCGACATCACGCAGGCGATGGACTTCGACGACGCCAAGGGCAACTGTGCCGCCGCGGCGAAGTTGGGGCTCAAGGCCGCAATGAACTGGGTCGGTGGTCGCACCGTGTCGGCCCCCGACCTCGTGTTGGGTACGCTGCTCCCCCTCGCGCGCCGTGGGCTCGACAAGTACGGCGTTCGCCCCGAAGACATCGATCGGTACCTCGGCGTGATCCAGGATCGCGTCGAGTCCGGCCAGACCGGGGCTACGTGGACGCTCCGCTCCCTGGCGAAGATGCGCGACCAGGGGACCCGGGGGGAGCGGCTCGCCGCCGTGACGGCCGCGTCGGTTCGTCTGCAGCAGGAGGCCGGGCCCGGCCACGAGTGGCCGCTGGCGGAGCTCGACGAGGCCGGGGGGTGGAAGCTCAACTATCTGCGGGTCGAGCAGTACATGACGAGCTACCTCTTCACGGTGCACGAAGACGAACTCGTGCAGATGGTGGCGTTCCTCATGGATCGCAAGCAAATACGCCATGTTCTGGTCGAAGACGACGACCACAGCCTCGTCGGATTGGTGTCGTATCGGTCGGTCCTGCGACTCATCTCGCAGTCCACCGGGCGCCCCGGCGAAAACGATGAGCGTCCCGTGAAGACGATCATGGACCGCGACCCCGTGACGGTGACGCCCGAAACCCCCACGTTGAGGGCGATCGAACTCATGCGCGACCACAAGGTTTCGTGTCTACCGGTGGTCGATCAGGGCAAGCTGGTCGGCATCGTGAGCGAGCGGGACTTCATGCCGATCGCGTACCAGCTCCTCGAGGAGCGACTCCGAGAAGAGGAATAGATCGGTTTGGAAGCAACGCTGGAGCGGGTGCTGGGGCGGTTCGGTCGTGCCGGCCCAGGACAACCGACGCTGATCGTCGTCGGGGGCATTCACGGAAACGAACCGGCAGGAGTCGCGGCGTCGCAGCGTGTGGCGCAGGCGCTCGCGACGCGCGCCGACGATCTCCGCGGCGAGGCCGTCTTCGTCGCGGGCAACCTCCAGGCCCTCTCACAGAAGCGCCGCTTCGTGGATCGCGACCTGAATCGAGCCTGGACCGCGGCCCGCGTGGCCGCGCTCCTCGAGCCCGACGCCGGCCTTCGCCGCCCATCGAGCGCCGAAGACATCGAGCAGCGCGACCTACTGGTGTTGCTCGACGCCTTGCTGGCCGAGGCCCCGGGGCCGGTCTACTGCCTCGACCTCCACACCACCTCGGGGGGCGGCGGAGCCTTCACGACGGTGGCCGACACCCTACGCAATCGCGCCCTGGCGCTGGAGATCCCGGTCCCCCTCGTGCTCGGTCTCGAGGAACTCGTCGAGGGCACCCTGCACGACTACCTCGGGACGCGGGGGTGCATCACCCTCGCCTTCGAGAGTGGGCAACATGAAGAGCCGCGTGCCGTGGATCGCGCGGAGGCCGGGATCTGGGTCGTTTTGGGAGCGATCGGGGTGGCGCCGGAGTCGACCGTGGCCGAGGTGGCGCAGGCGCGTTCGACACTCGCCCAGGAGGTGAGCCGGCTGCCCAGGGTGCTGGAGATGCGCTACCGGCACGCGGTCGATCCCGACGATGCGTTCGAGATGCGGCCGGGCTTCTCCAACTTCCAGCCGGTCGCCGATGGCCAGGTCGTGGCCGACGACCGGAACGGCCCGATTCGGGTGCCCGAAGCCGCGCGGCTCCTGATGCCGCTGTATCAGACGCAGGGGCAGGACGGCTTCTTCCTGGTGCGGGAGTTCAGCGGCGTATGGCTCTCGCTTTCCAAGGTGCTGCGCCGGATCGGCTTCGGGCGATTCGTGCACTGGCTCCCGGGCATCCGGTTGGACCCCCGGCGTCCCGACGCCCTGATCGTGGACAAGCGCGTGGCGCGCTTCTACGCCCTTCAGGTGCTCCATCTGCTGGGATACCGCCGCGAACTCGACGACGGTGACCGGCTTGTCGTGCTGCGCCAGAGCCACAGGGAGTAGCCCGGGCGGCCAGACGAACCCTACTGTCCGCCGTCCGAGTTGCCGCCTTCGCGGATCAGCCCGACCACGGAGCCCAGAAGCGTGCCGATGGGATCCTCAGGGCGGGTGAACACGGCCGGAGCGGGCCAGAGGCGTAGGGTTCCGGAAGCTTGGGAGCGCCGGTCATCGCCGACCGGCCGGAGCGAAACGACCCTCGACACTCTCGAGGAGCGACGAGGACTCGTACAGGGTGCCCGACTTCACGACCCAGCGCACATGGCGTGTGGCGCGGATATCGACGAGGGGATCGCCCTGGATGACGAAGAGGTCGGCGAGCTTGCCGGTCGCGATCGTGCCGAGCCGGTCGGAGATCCCCAGCGCCTCGGCGCCGTTGCGCGTGGCGATGCGGAGCACGTCGGCATTCGGGATGCCGCACAGGCTCATGGCGTGCAGCTCCCGGTGCGCGACGAATCCGGGGAGCCAGACACCCCAGCTCGGGTGGTCCGTCGCGAGAGCGAGGCGCCCGCCGGCCTCGTGAAAGGCCCGTACGAGTGGACACTTCACGGCGAGGATGTCGTCGAAGGAGGCCACGTTGAAGTCGGGCCCTCCTTCGCCCACCCACTCCCGGACGGCGGGTGAGAGGAACCGGCGCTCGTCGGTCCAGAAGTCGAGCGCGGGGTGCGACTTGCCCTCGATCCCATAGTAGGCGTAGGCGGTGATCGTCGGGTTGTACGTGACGTCGTAGGCGAGAAACAGATCGACGATTTCGCGAAATTCGGGCTGGTCCGGGCGAAAATCGGGGAAACTCGCGTACGCGGACCGGTCGGGCGGGAAGGCCGGCCCGCCGAGAAAGTGCTCGATGCGATCGATCCCCATGAGGATGGCGTCGCGTGGATTGACCGACGACCCCACACCCGAGTCGAGGTGGCCGGTCACGGAGAGGCCGTGATGGTGGGCCCGTTCGATCAACCAGCCGAGCGTCTCGGGGTCCGCGTTCTTCGCCTTGAAGCCACGGACCCCTCGCGAGGCCCAGAGGTCGACCTCGGCGAAGAGCGAGTCGCGATCCAGCTGCGTCCACCCCGGCCGGGTTCGACCGAAGTAGGGCCCCGAGTTGTGAAGGCGAGGACCGGGGTGCTCTCCCCGCTGGATGCGAAGGCGGAGCTGCCACATGCCCTCGGGGTCGTATTCGCCGGCGGGGAAGGTCGACGTGACGCCGTTGGCCAGCCAGAGCACGGGGGTGGCCACGAGTTCCTCGCGGCGGGGCATCCCGAACAGCTGCACGTTGTAGTGCGCGTGCAGATCGATGAGGCCCGGGAGCACCACCTCGTCGTCGTTGAGGACGAGGCGCTGCACCGAAGCCAGGTCGATGTCGGAGGGGACACCGTCGACGCTGAGCAGTCGGCCTCGCAGCGCCACCAGTCCCGCGTTGGGTCGAAGCGCACCGGAGACGTCGTCGAACCACCGCCCGCCGGTGATGACCAGAGGCTCTTCCTGAGCCGAGAGCGCGGGCGGGGTGGCGAACCACCCGCCCGCGACGAGGAGCGCGGCGAGGAGTGCCCTCACCCGCCTTCGCGTCGGGTGCCGAAGATCACGGCGTCGCCCATCGCACCGCTCAGCTCACCCGTGAATTCGTCTCCGTCGAAGGTCAGGATCGCCTGTGCTCCGGCATCGGGGATCGACATGGTCATCTCGTCGCCATCCACCACGATGTCGGCCACCGACGCACCGCCCATGTCGGTGTCGATCGAGCCGGTGTAGCCCTCTTCGGCTGATCCGCGGATCACCATCACACCCGAGAGCGACATTCCCTGGGCCTCGACCGAGACGTCCCACGTGCCGGTCGGGTCGAGGGGTGGCGGGGCCGGGGGGGCCGGCGGCGGGCCGCTCGAGCAGGCGGCGAACACGAGGGTGATCAGGGCGAGAGGGGCGAGGCGCTGACGCATGATTCGACTCCGATGCAGTGTGGGTACGCGCAGCCCAAGGTACCACCGACCGGCGATCCCCGCAGCCGCGCTTTCCCCGGAAGCCGCCGCTACGTAGCGTGCGGGGGCGATCGACCGCCCCGCCGAGTCACTTCAGCCGATCCGTAGCCATGTTTCGCACCTCCCTCCGTGGGCCGACCGGCCTCGCCGGCCTCCTGATCCTCACCCTGCTGTCGACGCTCGCCGCGGTCGAACCGGCGGCCGCGCAGGATCGGCGCCCCCTCCAGATCTCCGACTACGCGTCGTGGCGCTCCATCTCCGGTCGGGCCATTTCACCCGATGGCGAGTGGGTCGCCTGGAGCTACGGTCGGATCCGGGGCGACGACACGCTGCACGTGCGACAGGTCGACGGTTCGACCGACCACGAGGTGGCGTTTGCGACGGGCCCACGGTTTTCCGACGACGGTCGCTGGGTGGCCTACCAGATCGGCGTGTCGTTTGCCGAGGCCGATCGAGCCGACGACGAGTCGACCACGCAGGCCGGCCTGATGTCGCTCGACAGCGGGGAGCGCTGGAGCTTCGACAACGCCGACGATTTCGGCTTCGCCCCGGGGTCGTCGCACTTCTGGATCAAGAAGGCGGCGGCCGATCCCGACGCCGACCACGAGGGCACCGACGTCCTTCTGCGGGATCTGCGTTCGGGCAGCACGGAGCTGTTGGGCAGCGTTCGCGAGCTGGGCTTCGACGAGGAGGGCGACTGGTTGGCCTACACCGTCGATGCGGCCGATCACGCCGGCAACGGGCTATACCTCTTGTCGACCGCCGACGCGCGTCGCCGCCCCATCGACCAGAGCGAGGCGCGATACGACCGGCTCACCTGGGCAGAGGATCGTGCGGCCGTGGCGGTGCTGCGCGGTACTACACCCGACGACCACGAGGAGCGCGAAAACACCCTCGTCGCGGTGACGGATCTCTCGGATCCGACGCCCTCCGTGCGCACTCTGGAGGCCTCCGACGGTCTCGACGACGGGTGGGTGCTGAGCGAGAAGGGCGGGCTGTCGTTCAACGACGACGCCGACATCGTCTTCGTGGGGGTGCGGCCACAGGCCGAGACGCCCGAAGAATGGCCCGACTCCCTCCTCCCGCTCGCCGACGTCAACGTCTGGCACTGGGCCGACGACCGCATCCAGTCGGAGCAGCAGCGGGCCGCCTCACGCGACCGAAATCGCACGTGGCGGGCGGCGGCCCACCTCGAGGAGGGCCGGATCGTGCAGCTCGGCCAGGGCCGCACCGTCGTTGTGGAAGTCACCCCCGATGGGCGCTGGGCGGTCACTCGCGACGACAGCGACTACGTCTCGGACTGGAAGCCGTCGTACGCAGACTGGAGGCGGGTGGACACCCGCACCGGCGAGGCCGAGGTGGTCATCGAAGGACTCGAACGGGCGTTCGGGCTCTCGACGGAGGGGGACCACTGGGTCTACTGGAAGGACGGGCAGTTCCACACCTTCGAGGTGGAGGCGGGACGCCACATCGACCTCACGAGCTCCTCCCCGGTGTCGTTCGTCAACGAGGAATACAACTACCCCGGCGACCGCCCACCCCACGGCGTCGCGGGGTTCACCGCCGACGGGGAGGCGGTGTTGATCTACGACAAACACGACCTCTGGCGTCAGCCCCTCGACGGGTCTGCAGCCGAGAATCTGACGGAGGGGTGGGGCGCGGCGAACGATGTACGGCTGCGGCTCGAGGTGCTCGACCCGGATGCCGACGCGATCGATCTCCGTGAGCCGGTGATGCTGCGAGGTTTCGGCCTGCGCACGAAGAAGGATGGCTTCTTTCGGCTCGACGGGGGTGATCTCGAGGAGCTCGCCTTCGACGACGCCCGCTTCGGCCGCCCGATCAAGGCCGCCGACGCCGACCGCATTCTGACCACGCGAGAGAGCTGGACGACGTTCCCCGATCTCTGGGTGGTCGACCACGCCTTCGAGAGCTGGACGCGGGTGACCGAGGCCAACCCCCAGCAGGACGAGTTCCTCTGGGGCGAGCGGATCCTGTTCGACTACGAAACGAGTGACGGGATCCCGCTCCATGGGACGCTCGCGATCCCCGAGACGTACGAGCCGGGGCAGCGCCTGCCCATGATCGTGCGCTTCTACGAACAGTATTCGCAGGACCTCCACGCCCACCCGACGCCGGCGTATCGGCATCAGCCCAACTTCGCCGGCTATGTGAGCCGGGGATACCTGTTGATGCAGCCCGACATCCACTTCCGAACCCGCACGACGCACTCCGACATGCTCGAGGCGGTCGAGGCCGCGACGCAGGCGGTCATCGACCTCGGCTACGCCGACCCCGACGCGATCGGGCTCAGCGGACACTCCTTCAGCGGCGGGGGTGGGGCGTTCATCGCAACGCGGTCGACCATGTTCGCCGCCGTGGCCCACGGCGCGGCGCCCATCAACCTGGTGAGCGAGTTCAACCAGCTGTTCGTGGGGAGCGGTCAGAACAACCACAACTACGACATCTACGGTCAGGGACGGTACGGCACCAACCCGTACGACGACTTCGATCTGTACTGGGACCAGTCTCCCATCTCGGGCGTCGAGCAGATGAACACGCCGGTCTTGTACCTGCATGGCGAGGCCGACCCGGTCGTGAACTGGGAGCAGGGGCTCGAGTGGTACAACGCACTCCGCTTCAATGAGAAGCCGGTCATCTGGCTGTCGTATCCCGACGAGGGGCACGGTCTGGCCAAGCTCGAAAACCGGATCGATTTCCAGATGCGGCTGCAGCAGTTCTTCGGCCATCACCTGCGTGGAGAGAAGGCGCCGGGGTGGATGACCGACGGGGTGCCCCATCTCGAGAAGCCGACCCATCTGCGCCGTTTCGCGCCCGCGCCGATCCCGTGGGGTGGCGCGGGTTCAGGCGCCGGGGGGCGCTGACGTACCGGGCGTTCGAGTCGATGCGTCGGGGTCGGCGCCGTGCGCCCGACCCACCCATACGGCCGCCCCGAGCACGAGCGCTCCGCCCAGGAGGGTTCGTGCTTCGGGGCGTTCGTTCAGGAGCAGCCACGCGAGCGCGACGCCGTAGACCGGCTCCAGACTCGTGATGACCGACGCCCGGCCCGCCGAGACCCCCTTCAGGCCCCGAATGAAGAGGCCGTGCGCGGCCGCCGTGAATACGACGCCCAGCACCAGGAGTAGCCCCCATTCCGGCGGCGTCGGCCATCGCGGGGCGACGAAGGCGAAGGGGAGAAGGAAGACGGCCGCCCACAGGTCCTGGTGGAGGGCCAGGCGCAGCGCCGACTCCTCGCGCACGCGGTGCCTGTTGACGAGGCTGAGGACGGCGAACGACGCCCCCGAGAAGACGCCCCACGCGGCCCCCCGGAGCATGTCTCCCGAGGGGTCACCGGTGGGGATCACGAGCGCCACCCCTACCACCGTCACGAGGGCCGCGACCAGGGTGCGCGGATCGAACCGTTCTCCTGGGATCAGAGGCTCGAGTGCAGCGGTGAAAACCGGGAAGGTCGAGAAGGTGAGCAGCCCGACGGCGACGCTGCTGAGCTGGATCGAGGCGAAAAACGAGACCCAGTGGATGGCGAGAAGGAATCCCAGAGGCGCGAGCTGGGGGGCGCCCAACCGCGACACAGGAGGGGTTGGGGCGCGTCGACGTCGGAGCGTCACGACGGCCCCGAGGGCGAGCGACGCGAACACCACGCGACCCAGCACGATCACGGTGGGGGGCAGGTCGAGTACGCGCCCGAACAGACCGGCGGAGCCGAAGAGCACCACGGCGAGGTGGACGGCGACGAGAGGGTTCACGGGGAGGAGGGTAGCGCGCTCCGGGTTGACCGCCACTCTCTCGTAGTGCATACTATCTTGCACTTCTACGCAAACAAGGAGTTCCCGTGCCTCGACCGCTCGGCCTGACCTCGCTCAAGATTCTCGCCGCCATCCGAGATGGCGTGACCTACGGCCTCGAGATCGTGGCCCACGCGGGCGTTCCCTCGGGCACCGTGTATCCCGGTCTGGGGCGCCTCGAGAAACGGGGTCTCGTGCGCTCGAGGTGGGAGGACCACGAGGTGGCGGAGGAGGAGGCTCGGCCGCGACGGCGGTACTACGAACTGACCGCCGAGGGCGCGACCGCGCTGGCCGAAGGGGTGGAACGGGTCGCGAGCACGGCGTCGGCGCTGGCGCCGGGCCGCAGCGGAGGGGCGCGATGATGTGGCTCGCCCGCGCTGTGCTGCGCGGAGCATCCCTCGTCGTGCCCCGGTGGCGCCGGGCCAGTTGGCTCGAGGAGTGGCGATCGGAGCTCCACGCGCTGGGGAGTGTGGCGCAGGCTGCCCAGGGGATGCCCAGTCCCCTGCGCTTCGTGCTGGGGTCGATCCCGCACGCGGCATGGCTTCGGGTGGACGGCTGGCAAACGCACGACATCTCGACCGATCTGCGTCTCGCGCTGCGCGGTCTCACCCGTGCCCCCGGCTTCGCGCTGGCCGTGATCCTGACCCTCGCGCTGGGGATCGGCGCCAACGGCGCCATCTTTTCGCTCGTCAACACGCTGGTGCTGCGCACGCCCCCGGGGGTGTCTGATCCGGAAAGCCTCGTGCAGATCGGTCAGTCGTCGATCGAAGAGGCGGGATGGGCCGAATTCTCGTGGCAGAACCTCGAGTGGTTGCGCGACGAAGCGCGGGCCTTCGAGGCGGTCGAAGGGTGGTCGATCCATCAGTTCGGCGTCGGCGAGGGGGCCGAGTTGGAGTACGTCCTCGGCCACTTCGTGACCGGCGGGTGGTTCGACATGCTGCGCACCCGCCCCGCCACGGGCCGGTTGATCGGCCCGGCCGACGACGTCGAGCCGGGGGCGCATCCCGTGGTGGTCCTCGGACACGGTTTCTGGGTCGATCGGTTCGGCGCCGACCCCTCGGTGATCGGCCGCATTCTCCGCATGGACGGCGATCCCTACGAGATCGTCGGCGTGGCCCCGGAGGGATACGTCGGGGTGCACAGCACGGGCCTATCGCCGAGGGTCTTCGTTCCCGCCATGATGAACCCCGGGTACGAGGGGAGCCTTCCCTTCGGCTCGTGGCGGTGGAGTTGGGTGAATCTCGTGGGTCGCCTCGGCGAAGGCGTCGATCTCGCTGAGCTGCGCACCGACCTTGCGGCGATCGGGCCGGCAATGCGTGAAGCGCACCCCGACAACGCCGACATCGATGTGGTGGTCTCGGGTGGCGTGGGTCTCAATCCGTTCACACGGGACCGGACGACCGACGTCACGCGCATGTTGGTGTTTCTCGTGACGCTGGTGCTGGTGCTGACCTGCACGAACGTGGCGAACCTCTTCGTCGCGCGGGCGGCCGAACGCGAAACCGAAGAGGGGATCCGCGTCGCCCTCGGGGCACCGCGTGGGCGATTGGTTCGCCACCTGTTCACCGAAAGCACGCTGCTCTCCGCCGCCGCGACGCTGCTCGCCGTACCCTCGGTGATCCTCGTGGCGGATCTGCTCCCCACGTGGCTCCCCCTCGACTTGATCGGCTCCTTGGCCCCGGATGCGCGCGTGTGGTGGTTCCTCGCGGGTCTCGGCCTGCTCACCGCGCTCGTGTTCGGCGCCGTGCCTGCCTGGATTTCGGCGCATCGGAGTCCGATCGGGATCGTGCGCGAGGCCGCCGCCACCCGGCCGCTCGGACGGACGCGGCTCCAGAGCGGGCTCGTCGTCGTACAGCTCGCCCTTTCGGTGGCCCTGGTGACCGGTTCGGCGCTGCTGGCGCGCAGCCTCGGCGAGGCCCGGCAGGCCGACCCGGGCTTCGAATCGAGGGGACTGATCGCCGGCTTCGTCGGTGTTCGGGCGCCCTTCGACACGGAGGCCGAGGCGCTCGTCCGGCTCGACGCCATCGTGAGCCGGCTCAACGAGACACCCGGCATCCGCTCGGCGAGCGTGGCCACGCAGCTCCCGATCGCGGGGGGGCAGAGTATGGGGTCGGCCGCGCGGGTGGGGCGCGATGAGGAGAGTGTACAGGTCGAACTCAACGCGGTCGGTGGAGGTTACTTCGAGACCCTGGGCATTCCGCTCCTCGCCGGGCGCGCACTCGGCGGATACGGCGAGGAAAGCGAGCGCGTGGTGGTGATCAACGCGTCGCTGGCCGCGCATTTCTGGCCCGGCGACGACCCGGTGGGGCAGTACCTCGAGGGGAACCCGGCGTGGCGCATCGTCGGTGTGGTGCCCGACGTACGCATGCGCTCGCTTCGTGCCGAGGGGAACCCGGCGATCTACGTGCCCCTCGAACAGGACCTGCAGGGTCGAGTGGCGATCGTCGCATCGAGCGCGGCGCCGGGTGAAGGGGGCGACATCGCCGTCTCACGCTTCCGCGACGTCGTCGAGGGCGAGCTGCCGAATGCGCGCGTCTCGTACGTCGACGTCCGTGCCGCGGTGCTGGAGACCATGGCGGCCACACGGTCGATGCGCACCCTCGTGGCGGGCTTCGCCGCGCTGGCCCTCGCCCTCGCGGTCGTGGGCCTCTACGGCCTGGTGTCGTACGGGGCGTCGCGCCGGGCGCGGGAGTTCGGGGTGCGGATCGCCCTCGGTGCGCGTCCCGCGTCGTTGTCGGGCCTCGTGTTGCGCAGGGTCACCACGCTCACCGCGCTCGGCCTGGTGCTTGGAGTGGTGGTCTCGATAGCCGTGGGTCGCGCGTTGCGCGGATTGCTCTTCGGCGTGTCCGAGGTCGATCCGCTCGCCTCCCTCGCGGCCGTCGCGATCCTCGTCGCCGTGAGTTTCGTCGCCGCGTGGGTCCCGGCGCGGCGCGCTGCCCGAGTGGATCCGGTGGTCTCGCTCCGTGACGGAAGCCATTAACTTTCGACCGAAGCCGACCCGTCATGGATCCCTCGATGGAGCCGAACCGATGTCCGATACAGAAGGCAAGATCCAGAGCCTGCTCCAGCGCCTCGAAACCGAGCGCGACGAACTGAGGGTCAAGCTCAACCTCGCCAAGATGGAGGCGAGGGAAGAGTGGGAGGAGCTCGAAGAGAAGATCCAGGGCCTGAAGGCCCGCATGAAGGTCGTCGGCGACGAGGCTCGTGAGGCTGGGGGCGACGTCGGGGCCGCCTTCGACGTCGTGGCCGAAGAGGTGAAGGAAGGCTTCGCCCGGATTCGCAAGCTACTCTGACGTCAGGGACTCCACGAACTCGTAGTCGCACACATCGGTGACCGGCTCGTAGCCGATGCGCGCGTAGATCCGGTTGGACACCGGGTTGGCGAGGTCGGTGTAGAGGTACAGGGCGGGCCGCCCCTCGGCGCGCACCCGCCGGCTCAGTTCGGCCACGGCCGAGGTCGCGTAGCCGCGCCCGCGATGCTCGTGCGGGGTGTAGACGTAGCCGATCCGCATGCTCGTCGGGGTGGGGCCCACGGCGGCGACCATGCTCGTGACCGCGTCGTCGTACCAGACGAACATCTATCCCTCGGCGATCATCCGCGTCGCCGCCGTGTCGGGGTCGAGCCCAGCCACCCCGGCTTCCACCTCGAAGGCCGTGAGCCAGTCGCGAATGATCGCGTGGTCGGATCGCTCCGCCACGCGTAGGTGGCCGGGCGCGTAGGTCAGATCGGCCAGCTCGCCCAGGGCGTGGATCCGCATCCTCTGGCCGGCACGAACGTCGCAGCCTCGCTTCGCCGCCCACGCCTCGGCCACCTGGGCCGCGGTTTCGCTCGGCCCCATCACCGCGGGGATCGCGTCGTAGGTGGCGGCGACATCGTCGACGAGGGGAGCCACGGCGTCGGCGGGGAGCGCACTGACACCGAGCTTGAAGGGAGGGGTGCGGAAGGCGTAGCCCACGACGCGTCCCCCGACCTCGATGGAGGCGAGGTAGATCGGGGGCTCGTAGTCGTGACGACCGGAGATGAGCCCGGGTGCCAGGCCGAGGATCAGGTTGTGTTCGGCCTGTGTGGTCGCGAAGAAGGGCGCGCACCGCGCGAAGAACGCCTCCGGTGTGTGCCGGTGCAGGGTGGCGACGGGCGCCGTCATGAGGCGCGGCCCGCCTCGCCCCGATCGAGCAGGAGCGCCTCGACCTCGGTCCGGCCCGCGTGCCGTGCCCACTCGGCGGGGGTCGCTCCGTAGATCGTATCGGCTGCGTCGAGGTCGGCTCCGGCCCCGACGAGTACACGCGCCACCTCGATATGCCCGTAGTGGGCCGCCTGGTGCAGGGGGGTCGAGTGGGCGTGAAACCGGGGCGGGTTGAACCGGGCGGGGTCGGCGCCCGCAGCGACGAGGCTCTCGACGATGCGGGCATGTCCGAGCGACGCGGCGAGGGCCAGGGCGATCTGCCGATCGAGCGGGGAGGCGGCCTCGACGAGTCGCTCCATGTCGGCAACGTCGCCGAGCCCTGCGGCCACGGCCAGATCGTCGAACGCCGGGAGGCGCTGACGAAGGGCGAGCGCCGTGTCGCCGTACCCGAACGACAACACCATGCGGAGCGCCGAGGCCGGGGTCCCGTCGTGACCGACCAGCCGCGCACCCCGATCCATCAGGATCCCCGCGAGTTCGGCCTGGACGCCGGCCGCCGCGGGGTGGTGGCTGGAGATCAGCAGCGTCAGCGTCGTGCACGGCGCTCCGTAGAGGTCGGCCGTCGCGTCGACCGCCGCGCCGGCGTCGAGGAGCAGCTCGGCGACCGCGGGCGCGTTGGCCGGTGTGCGCTGCCGGTGCCACTCGACTCCGTTGGCGCCCAGGTAGTGGAGTAGAGTCGCCCGGTGCCGTCTCTCCGAGCGCTGTTCCACGAGGCTGGGGTCACGCTCGAGCGCGGCGGAGAGGGCGTCGAGTCGACCGTCGACGACGTCTTCGATCGCCGCCTCGAACCGGCGGGTGATCGGGTGATCCTCGATCCCCGAGATGAAGGCGACCAGATGGGGCCAGTCGTCGAAGCCGTGTGACCTCGCCTCGACGCGTCGGGCGTCGTCCAGGTCGAGGTGCCCCTTCTCGACTGCGGCGGCCACGGCCTGCACGGGGGCACCGTCGAAGTCGGGATGCTCCCACTTGAAGCGCTCGATCGCCTCGGCGGCTCCGTCGCGCAGATGGGCGAGCAACACCTCCGCGCGCCGCTCGAAGTCCTCCAGAGGCGCGTCGAAACGCGGCGGGGGCGGGTCGTCGGTGGGCATGACCGAAGACTACGCCATTGCCTCGGGCTTCGATATGTGACTACAATGTAGACGAAAGTGTCTACAATGAGAACAACCCGGAGTCGTCCTGTGAGTCCCAGCCAGTTTCTCGGCGAGTTCGAGCAGATGGTCTTGCTGGCCATCCTCCAGCAGGGCGACGACGCCTTCGCGCTCGAGGTGCGCCGGGAGATCGAGACGAGCGCGGAGCGCGCCGTGTCACGCGGCGCCTTCTACACGACCCTCGATCGACTCGAGCGGAAGGGGCTCGTGTGCTGGGAGGAGCGTCAGCCCCGCGATTCCCGGCGGAGTGCGCCTCTGCGGCACTTCACCGTCACCCGCGGGGGCGTGGAGGCGCTGCGCACCTCGCGACGCGCGCTCGAGAGCCTGTCGCGTGGACTCGACCTGCTGGAGCAGCCGTGAAGCCCGACTCCACCTTCGCGCTGCCCAGCTGGGCGGACCGGATTCTGCGCGGGGTCCTCCCGGCCGGCGTGGTGGGCGCCTCGATCCGGGGCGATCTGGCGCAGGAGTATGCGCAGCTGGCCGGGCGGCCCGGCCGGGTGGTCTGGCTCGTCTGGGAGGTGTCGAAGCTGGTGGCGCACTACCGACTGGGCGGGGCCGGTGCATCGGGCGGCACCGGTCTGTCGCGGTCGCTGCGCTTCGCGCTTCGCCGAATGCGGCGCGACCCCGGGTTCTCGGCCCTCGCGGTGCTGACGACCGCGCTCGGGATCGGGGCGACGGTAGCCCTCTTTTCGCTCGTGAAGACCGTGCTGCTCGAACCGCTCCCGTATCAGGAGCCCGATCGCCTGGTCGCCGTCTTCGAGGCGTTTCCGGCGCGGGATGTCGAGCGGAATGTGGCGAATCCCGGCAACGTGCGAGAGTGGGGCGAAGCCGGGGGGCTGGAGTCGCTCACCGGGATCGTACTCCCGGCCCCCAGGATCCTCTCCGGGGTGGGTGAGCCGCGCGAGGTGATGAGCAACGTGGTCACCCCCGACCTGCTCGACGTCCTGGGGATCGACGTCGCCTTCGGGCGGCGCTTCGCGGCCGGCGCGGACGGTACGGCGGCGACCATGGCCGAGTTGCTCCTGACCCACGAGGGGTGGCAGCAGCTGTTCGGCGGCGACCCGGACGTGATCGGGCGGGGGGTCGAGATCAACGGTCGCGCCGCGACGATCGTCGGGGTGCTCCCGCCCGTTCACATCCCCTTCGCCGCGGGATCGCTCGCGCTGATCCCGATGCCGCTGTCGGCCATGGGCGACCAGACGAATACGGGTCGGTTCCTCAACGTCGTGGGTCGCCTCGCCCCCGGCGCCGACGCCTCGCGCCTCGCGCTCGAACTCGAGGGCATCCAGGCAGGGCTCCGCGAGGCGCACCCCGACTTCAACGCCGGTTGGGAAGTACGGGTGGAGTCGCTACGGGCCGTCGTGATCGGCGACCTGCGGGCCCCGTTGTGGATCCTGCTCAGCGCCGTGGCGCTCCTCCTGCTCGTCGCCTGCGTGAGTGTCGCCAACCTCACCCTCGCGCGCGCGACCGATCGCCGGGCCGAGATGGCCGTACGTACCTCGCTCGGTGCGTCGGGGGGCGCGATCGCCCGGCAACTCCTCGTCGAGAGTCTCGTGGTGGCTGGACTCGGCGGCCTCCTGGGTGTGGGCCTCGCCTGGCTCGCCCTTCGTCTCCTGACGGATCCTCTGCTCGACGCCTTCACGATTCCACGATTGGGCGAGGTGACCCTCGATCCCGCGGTGATGCTCTTCTCGGCCGTGGTCACGGTGGGCACGGGGGTGTTCTTCGGGCTGGCCCCGGCGGTCGCGGCGGCGCGCCGAGGCCCGGGTGTGACGTTGCGAGAGGAGGGGCGCTCGACGAGTCGCGGTACGGGCCGCATCCGCGCGGCGCTAGTCGTCGCCGAGGTGGCCCTCTCCATGGTGCTTCTCACGTCGGCGGGCCTCCTGGTGAAGAGCTTCGTCTCGCTGGGGCAGGTCGAGACCGGATTCGACGCGGCTCGGGTGGTGACGGGGCGGGTGAACCTGACGGGTCCGCGGTACCAGGGCACCGACTCCGACCAGAGGTTCTTCGCCAACCTCGTCGACCGCGTCGCGGAGGTTCCGGCCGTCGAGTCGTTCGGGGGGATCGCCTTCCTTCCGCTCGACGGCAGCGGCTCGGCCACGTCGTACTATCCGGCCGACCGGCCTCCTCCCCCGCGCGATGCGTGGAGGGTGGCCGACGTGCGCCCGATCGTGGGCGACTACTTCGGCGCCATGGGGATCGAGCTGCTGCGGGGGAGGGGATTCGAGCCCACCGACGGGCCGGGCGCGCCCCGGGCGGTCGTCGTGAGCGCCTCCCTCGCCGAACGGGCCTGGCCGGGCGAGGATCCGCTCGGGAAGCCGCTCGCCATCAACTGGTCCGACCTCGAGCCATGGACCGTGGTCGGGGTAGTCGAAGACGTCGTGCACAGTGGATTGGCCGAGGCACCCCGCGAGATGGTCTACCACACCTTTCGGCAGGCCCCCTACTTCAGCTTCATGACGCTCGCCGTGCGCTCGCGTAGCGCGCCGGCCGAGGCGGTGCGCCTCCTTCGCGACGCGGTGGAGGCCGT
Source organism: Longimicrobiales bacterium (assembly GCA_028279425.1). Lineage (GTDB taxonomy): Bacteria > Gemmatimonadota > Gemmatimonadetes > Longimicrobiales > Gaopeijiaceae > Gaopeijia. Next base: position 22,063 of record JANQNV010000200.1, read on the forward strand.
CGATCCGGCCGTTCCGGTGACGCGGATCCGCACGATGGACGATCTCGTGCGCAGCTCCACGGCGCGTCCTCGGATGACGGCCTTGCTGATCACCCTCTTCGCAGCGGCCGCGGCGCTCCTGACCTCCGTGGGACTCTACGGCGTCGTCTCGTTCACGGTGTCGCGTAGAGTTCAGGAGATCGGGGTGCGCATGGCCCTGGGCGCACGTCGCGAAGACGTGGTGCGCCTCGTGTCGTGGCAGGGGCTGCGCCTCGTCCTCCTCGGAGGGGTCGCCGGGGTGGCAGCTGCCTCGATCAGCACGCGGTTCCTGGAGGCGGTGCTGTTTCAGACGTCGACGCTCGATCCCCTGGCGTTCGTGGGAGCGGGGATCGTGTTCGCCACCGTGGGTGCCGCGGCGTGCGTCGTCCCGACGCTACGGGCGACCCGGATCGCGCCCAGTCTGGCGCTGCGCGACTAGCCGACCCGGCCCCCGGGCCGACCCCGAGACCGCCCCTCGCCGAACCCGCTGCGAACGAAGCGACCCCGCCCCTAGTGTAGTGTCGCCAAAGTCCTGATGCCGTTCGTGCGCGGGGGCATCCACGGGATGCGTCGTTGGAACTCCTTGCCGTAGCTATCGCTACGC
>JANQNV010000201.1 GCA_028279425.1 Longimicrobiales bacterium
GCAACGCCCCCCACCTGCTGCCCTTCAAAGAAGCTGGCTCTACCCGAGCTCCGAGCGGTACCTCGCGCCTCCTGCTGCCGACCTCAGCGACCAGGCCGCCGACGCCCCGAGTCTAGTCGTCGGCCCGGGCCGACGCCCAACGCCCGCCACCGATCGAGGCGACGACCTGGGCCGTGCGCCCCACGGGCACACGAAGACCATACGACCCGCCAGGGGGAGTCGCTCCTCGAATCAGATGCGGGTTCAGATCGCGCAACAGCTGCGTCGGCACATCCAGCCCCCGCGCGACGTTCCGCAGTGGGGTCCCGCCGGGGACCCACACTTCATCGAACGCGTAGGCGCCGTCCGGGCGGATCTCGAACCCCCGAGCCCCCGGGTCGCGGGCCAGCACGGTGGCCGCGAGCAGCTTCGGCACATGATCGCGCGTTTCCCGCGGAAGGTGATCGATGATGTCCCAGTAGAGATCGACGTCGCCATCGACGCTTCGTGCACCGCCCCGACGCAGAGCCCGATCGACCCGGCCGTGGCCGGCGTTGTATGCTGCGGCCGCCAGATACCAGGAGTCGTAACGGTCGTGGAGCCACTGCAGGTACGTCAGGGCCGCATCGGTCGCGCGAAGCGGGTCACGGCGCTCGTCGACCCAGTCGTCCACACGCAGGCCGTACTGTCGCGCCGTCGGACCCATGAACTGCCAGAGCCCGACGGCAGCCACCTGCGAGGCGGCACGGGGCTCGAATCCCGATTCGATCATGGCGAGATACACCAGCTCGTCGGGCATTCCCCGCTCCCGAAGACGCTCGAGGATCAGGTCCTCGTACAGACCCTTCCGCGACATGTACTGCTCGAAGGTACGCCGCTGGTCGGTCGAGAAGCGGTCGATCCAGTAGTCGACGCGCTCGTTCACCTCGACGGGGAGGCGGGCGACCGGGAGTTCGTCGCCCGAGCCGCGGGCGGGCCGTGCGGACGGATGGCCGAACGGTTGGTACAACAGCATCGAAAGCACGGCCGCACCGATCGCGGCCAGGGGCAGGATGCGCATCTATGAACCTCCTCGTCCACACCGTCCGACTCGTCTCCCGGAGGAGAGCCTGCGAGTTCGGTTCCGTGTGAGCGCTGGGGAGCAGCTCCAGGGGAGCAAGTCGGTCGCCCGTCGCAGGGGCAACCTACGTGAACAGACCTCGGCACCGAGGGGTGCGTGTCTGGAATCGAACGAGATCTACGCGACCTCGATCACAAAAGATCCCTCCGATCCACCGGATCGAAGAGAGGAACGGTGTCGGCTCAGCCCTCGGCCGGGTAGACCGAAACGGCCTTCCGGCGCTTGAAGGTCTCGAACTTGACCACCCCGTCGATCGTGGAGAACAGCGTATCGTCGCCGCCCTTCATCACGTTGCGACCCGGGTGGAACCGCGTACCGCGCTGGCGCACGATGATGCCGCCGGCGCGCACGGCCTCTCCACCGAACCGCTTCACACCGAGGCGCTTCGGGTTGCTGTCGCGGCCGTTGCGGCTGGACCCTACACCCTTCTTGTGAGCCATGAGTCGACTCCTGTATGCCGGGGACGCGTCGACCCAAGGTCAGACGCGCACCTCGTCGATGCGAATTTCGGTGAAGCCCTGCCGGTGACCCTGCTTCTTGCGATAGCCCTTCCGGCGCTTCCGCTTGAAGACGATCACCTTCTTGTCGCGACCGTGCTTGACCACCTCGGCCGTGACGGAGGCTCCGTCTACCGACGGAGCGCCCACCCGGACCTCATCGCCATTGGAGGCGAGGAGAACCTCGTCGAAGGTGACGGTCTGTCCCGGCTCGACCGCGAGCGAAGGCACACGAATGCACTTGCCCGGCTCGGCGCGGAACTGCTTTCCACCAGTCTTGATCACTGCGTACATCGCAGGGCCCGTTCGCGAAAGTGGTCCTACATCAATAGAGCCTGTAAATGTGTACCGCGTCGCCGCCGAGGTCAAGACGGGTCCGCGTCGCCCCTAGTGTAGTGTCGCCAAAGTCCTGATGCCGTTCGTGCGCGGGGGCATCCACGGGATGCGTCGTTGGAACTCCTTGCCGTAGCTATCGCTACGC
>JANQNV010000202.1 GCA_028279425.1 Longimicrobiales bacterium
GCGTAGCGATAGCTACGGCAAGGAGTTCCAACGACGCATCCCGTGGATGCCCCCGCGCACGAACGGCATCAGGACTTTGGCGACACTACACTAGGCCCGTCAGGCGCGAGGCCTGTCAGGCGCGAGGCCTGTCAGGCGCTAGGCCCGGTAGGCGCGAGGCCTGTCAGGCGCGAGGCCCGGTAGGCGCGAGGCCTGTCAGGCGCGGGCCCGGGGGATCGCGTCCCCCCTTGCTCTGCTCGGCGGCCTCGACTAGATAGCGGAGCGGGCAGGCGGAAGCGCCGTCTGGTCGCTTACTCGGAGGGAGGGTCGTCATGCGCACAGCCACGGTACCAGCTCGTCATCCCGGGTGGCCCGCCTGATTCGATCGTCTGCAGCTCCGCGCATCACGTCGGCTTCCCGGTTTCTCGGGAGGCCGTTTTCATTTTCGACCACTGTGGTGCGCATCCATGACATCGTCATCCCAACATCCCTCCGACCCCGACGCGAACCCCCAGGCTGGTAACCGCTTCCGCAGCGGCTGGGCGATCTTCGTCGATGCCATTCGTGGGCGCGGCGGGCCCGCGACCGAGGGGCCCCTCACCACCTCGATCCTGATCCTGGCCATCCCGATGGTCCTCGAGATGGTGATGGAGTCGATCTTCGCAGTCGTCGACATCTTCTTCGTGTCGCGCCTCGGGGACGAATCCGTGGCGGCCGTCGGACTCACCGAATCGCTCATGACGTTGGTGTACACGGTGGCCATGGGGCTGTCCATCGGGCTCACCGCCACGGTGGCGCGTCGGGTCGGCGAAGACGACCCCGAAGCGGCCGGGGCCGCCACGGTGCAGGGCATGCTACTCGGCGCCGCGATCGCGCTGGTCCTGGGGGTCGTCGGTGCGTGGCAGGCCGACAACCTGCTGCGTCTGATGGGGGCCACCGAGGAGGTCGTCGCGGTGGGCGGGGGCTACGCCCGTACCCTTCTCGGCTTCAACGGCGTGATTCTGATGCTGTTCCTGTTGAACGCCGCGTTCCGGGGGGCGGGCGACGCCGCGATCGCCATGCGCGTGCTCTGGTTCGCCAACGGGCTCAACATCGTGCTGGATCCGCTCCTGATCTTCGGCGTCGGCCCGTTTCCGGAGCTGGGCGTCACGGGGGCTGCCGTCGCGACGACGATCGGTCGTGGCTCGGCGGTGCTCGTGCAGATCTACACGTTGTTCCGACTCTCGCACCGCCTGCGCATTACCATGTCCCACTTTCGCGTGCGCCTTGCCGTGATCTGGCGACTGATCAAGCTCTCGGCGACCGGGACGTTTCAGATCTTCATCGGGATGGCCTCCTGGGTGGGGCTGGTGCGGGTCATCGCCGACTTCGGACCCGAGGCGCTCGCGGGCTACACGGTAGCGATTCGGATCGTGCTGTTCGCCCTTCTCCCCGCCTGGGGCCTGTCGAACGCGGCGGCCACGATGGTCGGCCAGAACATGGGGGCGGGGAAGCCGGATCGAGCGGAGCGGGCGGTGTGGCAGGCGTCGATGATGAGCTTCGCGTTTCTCGGCACGACCGGGCTGATCTTCCTGGTCTTCGCTCCGCAACTCGTCGCGCTCTTCGGCATCGACGCCATCAGTGCGCGCTACGCCGAACACGGACTTCGGATCGTGGCCGGGGGCTTCTTCTTCTACGGCCACGGCATGACCCTGTCGGCTGCCTTCAACGGGGCGGGGGACGCGTGGACGCCGACCTGGTTGAACCTGATCTGCTTCTGGGCCTGGGAGGTGCCCCTGGCCTGGGTGCTGGCCTATCCCCTGGGCTTCGGGCCGCAGGGCGTCTTCACCGCCATCGCCGTCGCCTACACGACGCTGGCGATCCTGTCGGCGGTGCTCTTCCGGAGGGGGAAGTGGAAACTCCAGGAGGTCTGAGGCCGGCGCTCAGCCAGCCCCGTTGGTCACGCGCAGGCGGTCGCCCCACCGCACCTGGACGGCGGAGCCTTCGGCGAGAAACACCGAGTCGGGTTCGCCGGAGAGGTGGGGGGCGAACGACGCCCCGTAGTGGGTTTCCGCGTCGAGGTCGAGCGCGAACTCCCGCACAGGGAAGACTCGCCAAGCCGGATGCTCGACCTGGTATTCGGTGGTGCCGCTCCCTCGCTTCGCGTAGCCCCAGTAGTGCTCGAAGATGAACTCTTCATCGGATCCGGCGGCCATCGCCCGAGGCTGGGCATCCGCGGTCAGCGCGATCCGGTGTCCCCGACCGCCCAACGTCCAGCGATACTCCACCTCGAGCGTGTCGGATCGGAGGTCGAGCGTGTGGTCCATCGGGGCATAGCGGTACCGTTCGCCGTAGAGCGTATTGGCCACCCAGGTGACGAGGCGGAGCGGTACGATCTCGCTCACGAAGACCACGCCGCGACGGACGGTGCCGTCCGGTATCGTGCGCTTCACGTAGAACCGCAGGTTTACCTCCTCGAAGTCGCGGTACCCTGGCCACCCGACCCCGAACACGCGTGTGTCGTGAAAGAGAAAGCCGACCAGACTCGCGCAGGGAGCGCCGTGCAGCGTATCGAGTGCCAGACCCTTGGGGAGGAAGGGGGCGAGCACTCCTTCGGGGACCCGGTAGTTGGCCATCACGAGGTAGCGCCACCGTGCGCTCAGAAAGGTCGGACGTGGACTCCGCCCCGACCTGTCGAGCCCGGGGCTCACGTCGTCACGGCCGGTCCCCCGCGACGCCGAGGGATGCCGGTCCGTCGCCCGCCTTCCACGCGTCGTATCGCATCCGCAGCGTCGCGACCGGGTTGGCGTCCTCGTCGGCGCGGATGTTCTCGTCGTCGACGTCGATGAAGAGGGAGTACTCGCCTCCGCTGTGGGAGCCGCCGTCCGCGTCCTCGGGCTTTGCTGCGGCAATGTAGGCTACGTGGGCGGTGCGGTGCTGGCAGCGTGCCTCCGTTTCCGGCACGGGGTCGGTCCGGCAGCTGCAACGGGCGTCGCCTCCGGCCGTGTCGGCGGCCTCCATCCCGGCCATGACCCGGTCGAGTACCGAACCGTCTTCGTTGAGAAACGCTGCGACAGCGTTGAGCACGACGGCGTCGTTCTCGAGGATGTTGCCCTGGACCGCGAAGTAGATTCCCTGGTCGCGCACCTCGCTCTGCACGGCGAGCGATGCATACCCGTTGCTCTCGCCTGAGAAGCCGGCCATCCGGCCCTTCAAGTCGACGAATCCGAACTGCCGGCTCTGGATGCGAGGATCCTCCTTGAGCATGGCCAGAATGTCGTCGGGGTCGGTTCCCCTCTTCATCTCTTCGAAGATCAGCGTCTGATTCGCACGTGTACCGTCGACCCCCGCCTGGGCTGCGGCCACGCCCATGCCGGGCACGATCACGGCCTGGATCCCCATGAGTCCACCACGGGTGCGGAGTCCCTCTGCCGAGACACAGGTGGCCGACGAGATCACCACGAGACCGGTGCGGGTGTCGACCGCGATGATCGACCATGTGGCCGACGCCGAGCGGGGAACGAGGGCGAGGGCGAGGGCGACGAGACACGGGATCAGGGTCCCGCGGTGCAACATGCGGCGCATGGGGGTCTCCAGGTGCGCGAAACAGGGTGGCGCCAGCGGCCGAAGCACTGCACCATACGCCACCTCCTCATCACCCGCGACCCAGCCCCCGCATGGCCTACTCGATTCGCTCCTCGTTCGGCGTCGCCGTCCTCGTGTCCCTGCTCCCGGGCCTCGCAGCGGCTCAGAGCCCCGAGCCGCGCCCCATGACGGTCGACGATGCGCTCGACATGGTGTCGGTCGGCAGCCCCCTGATCTCCCCCGATGGGAGCTGGGTTCTCTACTCCAGGCGGACGCTCGACTGGGACGAGAACGAGTACGACACCGAGTATTGGCGCGTCTCGGCCGACGGCTCGGAACGGTACCGCTTCATCGGTGAGGACGGAGGGAGCGGCTTCCAGTTTTCGCCCAACGGCACGTGGCTCAGCTTCCGACGTCCGGTCGGGGAGGGGGCCGGTCGCACGCAGCAACTGTTCGTGATGCGGATGGCGGGGGGCGAAGCCGTGCAGCTGACCAAACACGCCACGAGCGTCGCCTCTTACCAGTGGGCCGACGATGAATCCGCCGTCTTCTTCCAGGCCGACGACGAGAAGCCCGACTCGATCGCCAGGGAGGAGAAGAACGGGGCCGACGCCATCTTCGTCGATGAGGGACCGAACGGGCAGACGGCCGACCAATGGCAGAACCTGTGGGTGTTCGACATGGCGTCGAAGGAGTCCCGTCAGATCACCGATCAGGAGTTCCTCATCGGGAGCTGGGACGTGTCGTCCGACGGCGCGTGGATCGCCCTGACCGCCCGGAACCGGAACCGTCGCAACGACGCGGATCTCAACGAGGTGCACGTGGCCAACGTGCAGACGGGGGCGCTCCGTCGCCTGACCGACAACGATGCGCCGGAGGGAGGGGTGTCGTGGTCACCCGACGGAGAGATGATCCTCTACACGGCGGCCGACGACGAAGCGTGGATGAACCGCAACACCAAGCTCTGGCTCATCGATCCGGAGACGGGCGAGCATCGGTTGCTGTCGGATCGCTTCGAGGGCTCTCCGAGCAATGCGACGTGGACTCCGGACTCGCGTCGCATCCTCTTCAACGGCCAGCAGGGCACCGACACGAACCTCTTCTCGATCGATGTGGAGTCGGGCGAGGTGTCACAACTGACCCAACGCGAGGGGACGCTGTCGGCGGGCTCGTTTGCGAAGGACCGGAGCCGGTACGCGTTCACCTTCAGCGACTATCGCACCCCGACCGACATCTGGATCGGGTCCACAGACGGGGGCGATCCGGTGCGGTTGACCGAGGCGAACCCCCAGGTGTCGGAGTGGGTGCTTGCCGACATGGAGGTGATCGACTGGGCGAGCGTGGGAGACTTCACGATCGAGGGGTTGCTCCATACCCCTCCGGGCTACGAGGAGGGCGACCCGCTCCCCCTCATGCTCAACATCCACGGTGGACCCGCCGGGGTGTTCGCCAACAGCTGGCGAGCCAGCTACCACATCTACGCCGGGCTCGGCTACGCCTCGCTCTCGCCCAACGTGCGCGGAAGCCGCAGCTATTCCGATCGACTCCGCGAGGGCAACACGGTCCAGAAGGGCGACGGAATCGGTTTCGGCGACTTCCAGGATCTGATGCACGGGGTGGACCATCTGATCGAGTCGGGCATCGCCGACCCCGACCGGCTGGGCGTGCGTGGGTGGAGCTACGGGGGAATCCTGGGGGGGTGGACCATCACGCAGACCGACCGGTTCAAGGCGGCGAGCATCGGGGCCGGGGTCTACGACTGGACCTCGGAGTACGGCCCCGGCTTCAACAACGACGTGCGCCTGTGGCACATCGGGGGCACCCCGTGGGACAACCCCGAGGCGTGGCGGAACCAGAGCGCGCTCACCCACGCGACGCAGGTCACCACGCCCACCCTTCTGATTCACGGCATCAACGATACGACCGACACCGAGCAGCAGAGCATGATGTTCTACGCGGCTCTTCGGGACATCGGGAAGGCCGACGTCCGCTACCTGCGGTTCCCGCGTGAGCCCCACGGCTTCCGCGAACCGCGACACCAACGGATCCGCGACGTCGAGGAACTCCGCTGGATGCAGACGCATGTGCTGGGCGTCGAGTGGACCCCGTGGACGCGCCCGGCGAAGAAGGACGACGACGAGAAGAAGGTGATCTCGTAGCTACGGCGCCGGGGGGGCGTCGCCGAGGGAACCCCAGACCAGCCAGTGCTCGCCGACGGCGTCGTCGTCGCTTCCGAGCTCGCTGTCGCCTGCCGGCACGCCGTTGAGTTGGAGGATGTAGGTCAGCACGTCGGCCACATCCTGGCGGGGCAGGGAGTAGGGAACGCTCCCCTCGGGCATCCGCTCGTAGATGTAGTAGAAGAACCGATAGACGGAGTCCTCATTCCACCGATCCCGAAACGCCGTCTCGGTCCAGTCTTCGGCGTCGTGGCACTCCGAGCAGGTGTTCTCCCAGACCTGGTAACCCCGTTGGGCCTGCTCCGGGGTGTAGATCCCGTCGAGAGTGCTGGGGCTGAGCTCGCTCGTGACCGTTTCACCACCGGCCGTCTCGTCGGGAGTCGTCGCCTCGGGAGCGTCTGAGGACATCGGGGCGGTGGCGGCCGCTTCATCGGCCGGGGGAGCGGGCGGCGGGGCGGGCTCCCCTCCGGGTGCGGCACTCTGGCATCCGAGCGCAAGGACGAGGGCGAACGGGAGGTAATGCGTCTTCGGCATCATGCGGACCACGGTCTGGGGGTTGGAGTGCCCACCAAAATGCCCGATTCGGAGAGAGGGGGCCAGTGGCGGCCCCTGGATGCGCCGCCGAGCCCCCGGGGTCGCCGCTACCTCAGGCCCGCCGCTCCATCAGGCCCGCCGCTCCCTCAGGACATCAGATGCCCTGGCGTCGAGATGACGCTCCCGTTCACGACCGGCCCCACGGGAGAGAAGGGTGGGGCGAACGAGGGGATGGGTCCGGTCCCCATCACGTTGATGATCATCTGAGCGGGTAGCCAGGTCTGCACGACGAGTGCGAACGAAGTGGCCAGGGCCTTCATCAGGGCCGTCGTCTGCGCACTCGCACCCCGGAGCCCGCTCCCCATCGCCTGCTCGAGCGCCTGAGGGCCCAACGCGGCGGTGTCGGAGGAGGTGGCGATGAGAGGCGTGGGCACGTTCGGGGTCGGTGGCGCCACGGGGCCCGGGAAGGCCGCGAACGACGGATACCATGGCAGCCCCGGGATGCGCACGGAGTCGGCCCATCTCTTCCACTGCCGACCCAATCCCGACGCGACGGCGTTGCGCACGTCGTCCGGAACGGTCGTTCCGCGGCTTCGAAGCCCAACGTCGACGAGATCGTCCAAGTCGGGCCCGACCAAGCGCCCATGCTGGGCAGACACCCCCATGATGACGATGTCGTCGAAACGAGCCTGGATTCGCCATTGGTCATGGCCGAAGCAGATCCCCTCGCAGAGGTCGTCGATCCATTGTCCGGGATCGACGGGGCTTCGACGTGCGCGATGGGCGCCGATGACGGGGCGCCCCCTCCCGGTCGACCCGCCCATACGGGGGGCTCGAAGGGGGCCCGACATCATCGAACTCGAGCGTTGAGCCGCATCGTACTGGACCCGCGTGTGCTGTTTGAGGAGGTTCTTGTTCAGAGACGGCATGGTTCAGCGATACTCCTCGCGCACGGGGCTGAACACGTCGAGCACACGGCAGGCCGTGTGCGCCACGGCGGAGTGAGGGACGCCTCCTGGGATATGGAGCACGTCGCCGGCCTGCAAGACGTGCGGCTCTCCATCGACCACCAATTCGATCGTGCCTTCGAGCACATTCACGATCTGCTCGTGAGGGTGACTGTGCTCCGGGAGGGGGCGATCCGGATCGATCTCCCAGTACGCGTGCGTGGTGTGATCCGTGTGGATGAAGCGCGCCCGGTATCCGGGCACGACTTCGCGAGGCTCCATCTCGGAGAGGGTGTGTTTGCTGGCCATGGTGGGAGGTCCTTCCGTCGATCGGGTCGCTGCGGGTGCGTGCGTGTCTACCGCATGGTAGCACGCAGCTTCCGTCTGCGCCCAGCTTCCATGGCGCTACCTGGCGGTTCTGTTCCGGGCCGAACGGCGTCCGTCCGCATCGGACCACTCGGCGGGCGCCGCCGCGGTGCGCATCGTCCGGTCGTTGCGGGCCGTCCGGTCGTTGCGGCGTTGCCGCTTTCGCGGAACGGCCCCTATAGTGCGGCTCGTCTTCTGCCCGCTTCGAGGAGCCTTTCATGCCGACCGACCGCCGCGATTTCCTGAGACTGTCTGCTGCCGCTGGCGGCGCGATCGGACTCGGACTCACCCCGCAGGGACTCCGCGCCGCTTCTCGGGGCGCAGGGCGGTTCGACGGGGCCGGTTCGGCCGACCGCGCGGACCGACCACCCCGCCGCGCCCTGCGGATCCTGATCCTGGGGGGGACCGGCTTCATCGGACCGCACATGGTGCGCTACGCACTGGAGCGCGGGCACGAGGTCACGGTGTTCAACCGGGGCCGCTCCAACACCGATCTCTTTCCCGATGTGGAGAACCTGATCGGTGACCGGAACGACGACGTCTCCGCGCTCGCGGGTCGCACCTGGGACGTCTGCATGGACAACAATGCCAGCACCGGACGCGCTCCATGGTGGGTCGAATTGACGGGTCGGGCCCTGCTCGACACGGTCGACAAGTACTACTTCGTTTCGACGCGTTCCGCCTACGCGAGTGTCGATGCCGTGCCCATGAACGCGGCGCAGCCGACTTTGACCTTCGAGACCGCTGGAGTCGATCCGAATGAGGAGAGTCTCCCCTACGGTCTCTCGAAGGCGGAGTCGGAACGCCGGGTACTCGACATGTACGGCCCCGACCGAGCTGGGATCTTCCGACCCGGCCTGATCATCGGGCCCGGCGATCGTACGGACCGGTTCACGTACTGGCCCGTTCGGATCGAGAAGGGGGGCGAGGTGCTCGCACCCAGCCAGGGATGGGACCCCATCCAGATCATCGATGTGCGCGACCTCGTCGAGTGGATGGTCCGCATGGCCGAAGATGGGGAGTCCGGCATCTACAACTGCGTAGGCCCCGAGTATCCCCGTCCCATCTCCGAGATGTTGTACGGCATCCGGGCCGTGACCCGGACCGAGACGATCTTCACCTGGGTCGACACCGACTTCCTCCTCGACCGAGGGGTGCGACCCTACGCCGATCTCCCGGTCTGGCGGCCGCCCCAACTTGGTGCGGGTTTCGCCCGATTCGACCTCTCGAGTGAGGTCGCGAAGGGCCTGACGTTCCGCTCCCTGGCCACCACGGCTGCGGAGACGCTCGAGTTCCATCATTCGAGGTCACAGGAGGAGAAGGACCGGGTGCTCCAGCGCTTCTTCACTCCCGAAGAGGAGCGGGAGGTTCTTGACGCGTGGCACGCGCGTCCCGGGGGCTCGGGGCCGCGCTGGATCGGTCGCAGCGGTTGACGTCGCGAGGCAAAAGGGACTCGCGCACACGGTCGCGTCTCCGGGAGACCTGGACGGTATGCGCGGGTCTCTTCCTCCTCCTTGCAGCGCCGGCGGCCGCCCAGACTTCCCCATCCGGTGGCGCGGACGACGCGGTCGCTACACCTGGCGTCGGGCAGCGGGTCGTTCTGGTGACCGGCTCTACGAGCGGGTTGGGTCGGGCGGTCGCGCGGGCCCTCGCCGAGCGCGGTGATCACCTCCTGATCCACGGGCGCAGCGAAGAGCGGGGACGGGCGCTGGTCGACGAGATCAACGCGGGGTCTCCGGGCTCGGCGCGCTTCTACCGCGCTGATTTCGCATCGCTCGACGAGGTGCGCGTCCTGGCTGCCGCCGTCCTCCGCGACTACGACCGCCTCGACGTCCTGGTGAACAACGCCGGAATCCTACCGGCGAACGACCCGGTGCGCCGCGAGAGCCGCGATGGCCACGAACTGACCTTCCAGGTGAACTACCTGGCGGGATACCTGCTGACAGATCTCTTGCTACCGCTGCTCCAGGCGAGTGCTCCGGCCCGTATCGTCAATGTGGCCTCGATCACGTCGTACCCGATCGACTTCGACGACGTCATGCTGGAGCGCGGTTACCGCGGTATGCGGGCCTACGGCCAGAGCAAGCTCGCGCAGGTAATGCACGCCATCGATCTCGCCGCCGCCACACAGGGCACGGGTGTCACGGCCAACGCAGTCCATCCGGCGTCGGCGATGGACACCAACATGATCGAAGGGGCGGGCCTTCGACCCCGCAGCTCGGTCATGGAGGGGCGAGACAACGTGTTGCTCCTGATCGAGAGCGACGACGTGGGGACCGGGCAGTTCTTCGTCGATGGGCGCCCGAGCCGCGCACGGTACGGCCAGCCCTACGATGCCGCGGCTCGCGCTGCTCTGCGGCGTCTCAGCGAGGAACTCATCCGGCGCTGACGAGTGCCGGAGACACACCGTAGTCGCCTCCGAGCGGAGGCCTGCGCTTGAAGGTCCCTGGCTCTGCGGTCCCTACTCAGTTGTCCCAACTGTCGGACGTGTCCTCGAGCGCCTCGCGTGCAGCCGCCTCGATGGCCCAGGGAACGTCTCGGTCCCGACGCCAGCGGGGCGCGAGGCGCAGCGGGTCGGACGGTCCCCGAAGCGGTGCGAGCGGAGGCGGCATTCGTTCGTCGGGACCCGCAGGAGCCCCGCTCACCGCCTGGCCTCGTGGGTTGAAGAACACCACCTCCTGGTCTCGGCCGATGCAGACGCGCCAGCCCCCCTCGTGCACCGCCCGATGATGCCGGCGGCACAAGAGGACCAGGTTCGTGAGCGCCGTCTCTCCCCCGTCGGCCCAATGGCGTACATGGTGTGCGTCGGTGTGCCGGCATCCGCACCCCGGGAACCGGCACATCCGGTCGCGCGCCTCCAGCGCTCGCCGAATCGCCGCGGGAATGGTGCGGCTTCTTCGCCCCACCGCGACGATCGGGCGATGAGCGACGGCGCCCCGAGCCGCGGCGCCATAGGCGACTCGGCGATGAGCGATCGGGCGAGTGGGGAGCGCGCACGCGGGTTGGCCGTCGGGCAGCGCCGGCGGCGATCCGGCTGCGTCACGAGGCGGGTCTGGCGCGTCACGAGGCGGGTCTGGCGCGTCACGAGGCGGGTCCGGTGCGTCACGAGGCGGGTCCGGTGCGTCACCGTCGAGTGTCGTCGGCGTGGATCCAGCGCCGGCGCGTGTCATTCGCACGATCGAGCCGTCGCACGCCAGCCGTCGTGACGTTTCTGCGGAAACGCGCGTCCCGTCGATCTCGGAACGGGCGAAGGAGGGGGACTGCACGGTGTGCCGCCCGTCCGTTCGGAGCGTCTCCTCCGCCACATGTACGACCACCTGGTAGCGTTCAGCCCGTGCGCCGCTCACCGGCGCCGCCGTGACCCCGGCCGCCAACGCCCGCTCGGCCAGAAGCGCCAACGCATCGGCTCGGCGCTGCTCCGGCTCGAGGCGGTCGGGATCGCGTCCCGCGCTCTCGCCCACATCGTCGACGCGGCGCACTCGGACTCCCCTCTGAAAGAGCGCGTCCTCGGCGGCGTCGAGCGCCCGCACCAGCAACGCCCCCACCTCGGGCTCGAGTCGACCTCGGACTACCACCATTCCGTCGCCGTCGACGAAGGTCGACAGCGCGCGCCGGCGGTGCCGCACCTCTTCCCGGCTCAACTCTTCACCTGCACTCAGATGCTTCCAGGCCCGCACGACGCGCTCCACCTCCGCCGCCGAGCAGGAGCGGGCCAGTTCGAGCAGCGCCTCCTCGCTCTCTGCCGTGGCCACACGAGTCAGTGCCCTGACCTTGGTAAAGGAGAGTGTACCGGCCTCCATCGCCTGTGAGGTGCGGGGGAGGTGAGCGAGCGCCAGCGCGGTTCGGACTCGCTCGCGCGCGGCTCCGATGCGGATGCTCGTACGCCAGGCGAGCCAATCGGCACACGAGGGGAAGCCCGACACCTCCCAGCCGCGCGAGCGGTGGAATTCCGCGATCAGGGTGAGCAATTCGTACTCGGCAGCGGCGATGCGCGCCGACAGGTCGGCGATTCGGTCGCCCAGTTCAAGTGCGGCGTCGGCCGTATCGGCGTCGGCCGTAACGGCGT
>JANQNV010000203.1 GCA_028279425.1 Longimicrobiales bacterium
GCGTAGCGATAGCTACGGCAAGGAGTTCCAACGACGCATCCCGTGGATGCCCCCGCGCACGAACGGCATCAGGACTTTGGCGACACTACACTAGGCCCGACACCGGAGACCCCCCCACCCCCGGAGACGCCCGCCGTGGCCGATCAGAGTTTCTCGAACCATGCGAAGTTCGTACCGACCTTCCACTATCTTTCATTCCCGGCGGCGGTCTTCGTCGTAGGCGTCCTCGCCAAACAGCTCCTGGATGACGTCTCGCTCCTGAACGCCGCTTCCTTGTTGCTCGCCCTCGTCGCGCTCTCGGCCCTGCTCCATGCGCGCGTCTTCGCCCTGGGGGTTCAGGACCGCGTCATCCGCCTCGAGGAGCGCCTGCGACTCCAGACGCTCCTCGACGAGCCCCTGCGTGGGCGCATCGGGGCGCTCACCACGTCGCAACTGATCGGGCTGCGCTTCGCGCCGGACGCCGAGGTGCCCGGGCTCGTCGAGCGTGTCCTCGCCGGGGAGCTGACGTCGTCGAAGGCCATCAAGGCGGCGGTGCAGAGCTGGCGGGCCGACCACCAGCGGATCTGATCACGGGACACCTCGACTGCGGGAGCCCCGCCCTCTTGCCGATCGATTGCGACAATGTCATGTTCGCGACATGTCGCTCGGTGACCTCCAGTACCTGACCCTTCTTGCGGTCGTCCGCCTCGGCCCGGACGCCACCTCTCGTTCCGTCCGCGAGGTTCTGGCCGAGGTGGCCAGGCGCGATGTCAGCGTGAGCACGGTCTTCGTGACCCTCACGCGACTCGAAGACCGGGGACTTCTCACCTCGACCGCGGGCCTCACGCCGGAGCGCGGGGGGCGCGCCCCACGGGTCTTCAGGGTCAGCGACAGCGGCTGGGCCGCGATGCGCGAGACCCGCGATGCCAACGCACGTATGTGGCAGGGCATCGAGCCGGCATGACGTCGCGACTCGGCTTGCGATGAGACCGCGCCGGTCGCCGCCCTGGCCGCGCCGGGTGCTGGAGCGGTGGGTCGGGCACGATACCTGGGGGCGGGAGTTTCTCGACGCCCTCGACGACGAGTTCCGGCGGTCGAGCGCGAAGGGAACGGCGGGAGCGCCTACCTGGTGGTACGCGAAACAGGGGTTCTCGATCGAAACGATGCGCTTCGTGTGGCTCCTGCGCCGACGCGAGGCGTCGGCTCGAAGCAACGGTCGACGAGGTCTGGGAGGAGGGGGATTCGGGATGATCTGGGAACGTTGGGCACGTGAGATTCGCCTCGCCGGGCGACGCCTGTGGCGCGATCGCCGCTTCACCGCCTTCGCGGTCGCAACTCTCGCGCTGGGTATCAGCGCCAACGCCGCCGTCTTCGCGGTCGCCGACCGCCTTCTGCTGCGCGGGCCGGCCCACGTCGATCGACCCCACGAGCTCGTGCGCGTCTTCCTCACGGTCGATGGATCGGCCGGGGAGGCGCCGCGCACCGGGCCATGGGTACCCTTCCTCACCGCCGAGGCACTGCGCACCGAGGCGTCGTCCTTGGCGGGACTCGCCCTCTTCCGCCTCGACGAGGCCCTCATCGGCGGGGCCGACGGCGTCGAGCGGGTCTCGGTGGGAGTGGTCGACGCGTCGTATTTCGACCTCGTCGGCGTGCGCCCCGTCGCGGGCCGTCTACTCGGAAGCACCGGTACCGCCGAGGGCCCATCCCCGATCGTCACCTCGCACCGGATGTGGGTCGAGCGCGGTTCCGACCCCTCGTGGATCGGGGCGACGCTCGAGGTGGACGGCGAACGACGCGAGGTGGTGGGTGTCGCTCCCCCCGGCTTCGCGGGACATCAGCCGCTCGCCATCGACGTCTGGGCCCCTCTCGACCCAGACCAGGCCGGGGGCCGCAACTGGCAGGTGGTAGGTCGTCTCCCCGAGGGGGTCGACGCCGCTTCGGCTCAGGCTCGCGTGGCGACCGAACTCCACCGGATCCACCAACGCACCGACCCTGGTCGCTTCTTCGGCTGGGCGCGAGAGGCGACCGTCGAGGTCGGCGCACTCGCCACGGACGACGAAGGACGCCCGCGTGCCGAGGCCGCGATCGCGCGTCTCCTCCTCGCGGTGGCCGGCGTCGTGTTGCTGGTGTCGATCGCCAACGTCGCAAACCTGATCATCGCGCGTTTGCGGCGGCGCCGTCGAGAGCTGTCGATACGGGTCGCACTGGGGATCGGCCAGGCCGGGCTGAGCCGACACCTGAGCGCGGAGACCGTGGTGCTCGCGCTCCTCGCGGCCGTGGTGTCGATCCCCGCTGCGGCGCTGGCCGGGGAGGGTGCACGAAGCCTTCTCCTTCCCGGGTTCGCCTGGCAGGGGCCTGCGCTGTCGTGGCCCATCGTCGCCGTCACGGCCCTCGCGACGCTGATCACCGGACTGGGCGTGAGCCTCGTCCCCCTGCGCCGCGCGCGTCGCGCCGCGCGTCGCAGCGTGTTGCGCGTGGCAGCCCCGGGGGCGTCACGACGCACGGCTCGACTCCAGTGGCTCCTCGCCGCATCGCAGGTGGCGCTGTCGGCCTCCCTGCTTCTCGGAGCGGGCCTCTTCCTGCGCAGTTTCCTGGCCCTGCGGCTCACGGATCTGGGCGTGGACGCCGACCGCGTCGTGGCCTTCACCCTCCACGGCGACACCCGGGGCCCTCTGGTCGACGAAACCGGCAGCGAATGGAATCACTATACACCCGCACTCGACGTCCTGGTGTCGGACCCGGGTGTCGAGCGGGCGGCGACGACGCTCGGGCTCCCGTTCGTCTACAACTTCGGCATGAGTGTGGCCGTCGACGGCTGGGACTCGATCCCGACTCTCCCGGGTGGCGGGCCGTATCTCAGCGGGGTCACCCCGGACTACTTCGAGACGACGGGCACGTCGATCACGCAGGGCCGATCCTTCACCGCCGCCGAGGTCGCGGGGCAGGAGCCGGTCGTGATCGTGAGCGGTGCGATGGCCGCCTCGCTCTGGCCCGCCGGCGACGCGCTCGGCTCCTGCCTCCGCATCGGTTCGAGCGAGGATCCATGCTCGACCGTCGTCGGCATCGCCGAAGACGTGCATCGGGTGGGCTACCGCGAGCCGGCGTCGATGCAGTACTACGTACCCCTGCCCCGGCAGAGCGGCTTCGGCGGCATGGCGATCGTCGCGCGCCTTCGCATCCCCACCGCCAGCGAGATCGATCGACTTCGTGACGTGTTGCTCCAGACGAGCCCAGGGGTCCGCTTCGTGGACGCGCGCGTGCTCGCGCGGGTGCTCGATCCCGAAGTCCGGCCATGGCGTCTCGGCTCCTGGGTCCTGGGTTCGGCCGCGCTCCTCGCGCTCCTGGTGTCGCTGATCGGGGTCTACGGCGTCTTGTCGTACCTCGTCGAACAGCGGCGCCGCGAAATGGGCGTCCGCATCGCCCTCGGAGCCTCGCCGGGCGGCATCCGCACGCACGTCGTCCGAAGTGGCATGGCGGCGACCGGCCTCGGCCTCGCGGCCGGGCTGGCTCTCCTGATCGGCGCCCGCGGCTGGATCCAACCCCTCTTGTTCGAGACCTCCGGTCTCGACCCGACGGTGATCGTCGGGGTAACGACGATCGTGGTGGCTGCCGCACTCACGGCCTGTGCCGTGCCGGCGTGGAGGGCATCGACGGTCCAGCCCGCCGTTTGCCTCCGCGAAGACTGACCGCTCGCGCGCCTGTGCGGAATCGCGGCCACACGTCTGAGTACGCCTACGCAGGGTCGTCGCCGGGCACCTGGGCTCGGGTTTCGGCTTCGCCGACGTCGGCTCGTTCGGGCCGCGCGTGATCGGAGATCGGCTGATCGCCGACATCGGTGTCGGCGGTGGGGTCGGGAGCGACGGCGGCGGGGCCCCTCCCCCGGGCTCGCGTCGCTGCGAGCGACGCTCAGTCCCCCGTCGGCCCCCGCGCAGGCGCATCGTCGCCGCAATCGACCTTCACGACCAGGCGCCGCCAGGTGGGTACCTCGCTCCCGTGCAGAGCACTGACCCGCGCCACCGCCGTCCCTCCTCGCACGAGCCACGGCCAGAGCCAGGTCGCGATCTCCGGGGGCAGATGGCCGACGGGCTCGCCCGTGGCCAGATGCAGCCACACGCCCGGATCCTCGCCCCCGGGTGGGTCGGGGATCAGCATCAGGTGATCGCCCCGACCCATCTGCGACAGATGACGTTCCCGATCGGCGAAGGCCAGCCCGTGGACGGTGGCTCGGAAGCACCGCGGGCGGTCGTCGGGAAAGGAGGGCGAGCCAGGCGTCATGGGGTCTCCGGCGGTGCACGGAATCGACTTCACGATGTAACTTACCACCCCATGGAGCCTATCTACCTCGACTACGCCGCCACGACGCCCCTCCGGAGCGAGGTGCGAGCGGCCATGGACCCCTATCTCGACGCGGAGTTCGGGAACCCCTCGTCGACCCACCGGTGGGGGCGCGCAGCGCGCGCCGCCCTCGAGGAGTCGCGCGCCCGCATCGCGCAGGCGCTCGGGGCGCAGCGGCAAGACGTCGTGTTCGTGCGCGGCGGGACCGAGTCCGACAACCTGGCCATTCTGGGTCGAGCGGACGCGACGCACGAGGCCGGGGGCGTGCCCTGCGTCGTCACGGTCGCCACCGAGCACAAGGCCGTGCTCGACGCGGCGGGGGCCGTCGAGGCCCGCGGAGGCCGTGCCATCGTCCTGCCCGTACATCCCAGTGGACTGGTCGACCTCGACGCCCTCGACGAGGCCCTCGATACGAAGCCCTGTATGGTCTCGATGATGTGGGTCAACAACGAGACCGGCGTGTGCCAGCCGATCGAGGAGGTGGCTCGGCGCGCCGCGGAGCACCGCGTCGCCATGCACACCGATGCGGTGCAGGCGGTCGGCAAGGTTCCCGTACACTTCGAAGACGCGGGCGTCTCGTGTATGTCGATCACGGGGCACAAGATCTACGGTCCGAAGAGCACGGGGGCGCTCCTCGTGCGTCGCGAGACATCGATCCACGCTCGGCTCCACGGCGGTGGTCAAGAGCGCGGGCTCCGCCCGGGCACACAAGACGTGGCCGGTGCCGTCGGACTGGCGACGGCCGTCGAACTCGCGGTAGCCGAGCAAGAGAGTCTGCAGCGCCACTACGGTGCGCTGCGGGACCGTCTCGAGTCGGCCCTCTGCGAGGCGATCGCCGACCTGACCATCCACGGACGCGACGCCCCCCGTTCGGCCCACGTGTCGAACGTCGGTGTGTCGGGCGTCGATCCGGCCATCCTCACGATTTCGCTCGATCTCGAGGGCCTCGCCGTATCTGGAGGGTCTGCCTGTCAGTCGGGCTCCGCCGGCGGCAGCCACGTGTTGTCGGCCATGTTGGGCGACGCAGCCTCGGCGGCGATCCGTTTCTCGTACGGACGCACCACCACGAGCGACGACGTCGACCGCGCGATCGAGATCGCGACGCGCGTCGTGCGCCGCCTACGCCCCGACCCCGCCGAGGCGTGATCGCTCCAACAACGTCCGGTCCGGCCGGACCGGGCGATCGCGTACTCGTTGCGATGTCGGGTGGGGTCGACTCGTCAGTGGCCGCAGCCCTCCTGGTCGACGCCGGATTCGAGGTGGTGGGCGTGACCATGAAGACCTTCTGCTACTCGGGGCCGGAGCCGGCTGCGGCGAAGACCTGCTGCGGCCTGGATGGCATCGCCGACGCGCGCCGAGTGGCCGACGCGCTGGGTATCGCGCACTACGTGTTCGACGTCGAAGAGGAGTTCACCCGCGACGTCATCGACGACTTCGTGAGCGAATACGCCGAGGGCCGGACCCCGAACCCCTGCGTGCGCTGCAACGCGAACACCAAGTTCCGCGACTTGATGCAGCGGGGTGTCCAGCTCGAGTGCAAGGCCATCGCGTCGGGTCACTACGTCCAGGTGGAGCACACCCGCGACGGCTCATGGCTGCGGCGTGGGGTGGACGCCAACAAAGACCAGGCGTACTTCCTCTGGGGGCTGCCACCCGACCTCCTGCCCAAGTTGCTCTTTCCGCTCGGTCATCTGACCAAACCCGAGGTCCGAGAGCGGGCGCGGGCCCTCGGACTCGTGACGGCCGAGAAGCCGGAGTCGCAGGAGATCTGCTTCGTGCCCACCGGCGACTATCGCGACCTGCTTCGCAAGCGGCTGCGTCCGCGGCATCCAGCGCTCGAGCCCGGGAACGTCGTCTCCGAAGACGGCACTGTTCTGGGGCGGCACGCGGGGTACGCCGGCTTCACCGTCGGTCAGCGTCGGGGGCTCGGGGGCGGCTTCGACCGCCCGATGTTCGTACTCGAGGTTCGCCCGGAGCGCCGAGAGGTGGTCGTGGGACCTCGGGGGGCGCTGATGGCGCGGGGGGTCGAGGTGGGCGACGTCAATTGGCTCGCGCCCCCTCCCCTCTCCGGCACGGAGGTCCGGATCCAGATCCGCCACCGCGCCGCCGGGGTCGCCGCGACAGTGCAGGCGGGCGACGAGCACCGCCTGACGGTGCTCTTCGACGAATCGCAGGCCGCGGTGACCCCGGGCCAGAGTGCCGTCGTATTCGACAGCGATGATCGCGTCGTGGGTGGGGGGCGAATCGCGCGCCGCGCCGAACCGGTCAGTGCCGGAGAGCCGCCTCTTCCCCGAACTGCTCCAGGGCCGCCCTAGCCTCGTCGCTCAGCTCGTCGGGCACCTCGACCTTCACCTCGACGATCTGGTCTCCGACGCGCTCGCCCTTCTCGACGCCCTGCCCGCGAATCCGAAAGCGCGTCCCGGACTGTGTGCCTGCGGGAACCCGCAGCACGACGCGCGTGCCGCTCACCGTGCGCACCTTGATCTTCGATCCCAGAGTGGCCTGTACGATGTTGAGCGGTACCGTGACGTGGATGTCGAGGCCATCGCGCTTGAAGAAGCGGTGCTCCTTGACCCGAAAGGTGAGGATCAGGTCGCCGGGAGCCCCGCCGCCGGCGCCGCGCTCCCCCTGCCCCGAAAGCTTCAGCTTCGACCCGTTGTCGACGCCCTTGGGGACGGTGACTTGCACCTTGCGGTTCTGACGGAGCTCGCCCGTACCGGCACACTGCGGACACAGCTTCTCGGGAATGGAGCCGCGCCCGAAGCACGCCGGACACGGACGCTGCACCGCAAACCCGGGCTGCCCGAAGCTCACCTGCCCCGACCCCTTGCACTCGGCGCACGTCTTCACGACGGATCCCGGGGCGGCCCCCGTTCCGGAGCAGGTCGCACACTCCTCGGTGATCGGTACGTCGATCGAGATCTTCCCTCCGCCGACCGCCTTCTCGAACGAGAGGTCGACGACGTACTCCACGTCCTGGCCCTTCTGTGGTCCGCGTTTGCTCTTGCCCGAATCGGACTTGCCGCGGCCCCCGAGGTCGAAGATCGAACTGAAGATGTCGCCGATCCCGCCGAATCCCTGCAGGTCGTCGAACGAGATCCCCCCCTGCCCCGCACTGCTGCCCGATCCGCGGCGGGTTCCGGACGACCCGCGCCCCCCGGGAAAACCGAAGGCTCCGAGGCGGCGCATCTGGTCGTACTGTTTGCGCTTCTCGGCATCCGAGAGGACGGCGTACGCCTCACCGATGTCCTTGAACGTCTCCGCCGCCTTCGGGTCGTCGCGGTTGGCATCCGGATGGTACTTCTTGGCGAGCTTCCGGTAGGCCTTCTTGATCTCGTCGGCCGATGCCTTCTCGGAGACCCCGAGTACCTTGTAGAAATCCTTGGATGCCGCCATGGTCGCCTCAGTCGGCCTTGTTGACGCTCACCCGAGCGGGCCGGACCAGGTGGCCGCGGAAGTTGTACCCCTTCGCGAAGACGCTGGCCACGGTATCGTCGAGCTCGGACTCGTCCACAGGTACGCGCATCATCGCCTCCATCTTCTCGGGGTCGAATGCGGCGCCTTCGTCGGGGGTCAGGACTTCGGCTCCGGCGTCCTCGAGGGCGCGTACGAACTTCCGCTCGACGAGATCGATCCCCTCCACGATGGACTGCACCGTCACCGCCTCGTCGGCGGGGTCCAGCAGCGCCACCCGCTGGAGATCGTCCAACACGTCGAGGAAACGGCCCACCAGGTCGGCCTGCGCCCGGTCCCACGTCCCGACCCGCTCCGTCTCCACGCGACGCCGATAGTTGTTGAATTCGGCGGCGAGCCGGAGGTGACGATCGTTCAATCCCTCGAACTCTTCTTGCAACGCCTGGAGCTCGGCCGCGTCGTCGGCGTCGCCCAGAGCCTGCTCCACCTCGTTCGGCTCGGGCGGGGCGGCATCTCGCTCGGCTTCGGCGTCTACGGCCATCGCGGATTCCAGGTCCGAGAGATCGGAGGGCTTCGGCGAGGTCGGCTCGGTCATGTCACTGCTCTCTGCGTCGTCGGGAACCATGAGCGGGGCGGACGACCCCGTTTGATCCGAAAGAAGAAGATACCATTCCTGGCGGTGCTGTTCAGCCCCCCTTCAGCCCCAGCCATCTCCGGACCCGCGCGAAGACGCGCGCGGCGTCCTGGTCGTGGTGCGGCTCGTGGAGCCCGCCCTCCAGCTCCTCGAGCGTCACACCCGGTCCGGCCCGGCCGAGCGCCCACCCTCGCGTCACCTCGGGATCGGCGACCCGGTCGGCCGTCGGGAGCAGCACGAGACCATACAGGCCGTCGGGTAGCCCCCCGGCGAGCGCCTCGGCCTGCGCAGATTCGACCGCCTCGACCAGCCCGGCCGACACGCGATCGTGGACCAGCGGGTCGTTGCAATACGCGGCCACCGCCTCCGGCACGCGACTCAGGGCCGACGGATCGAGACCGCTCGACAGCGTGAACGAGGGTGCGAGGCGCGCGAGAAGGGTTCCGGCGACTTGCTTCCAGGTGGGCACCACCACGGCGGTGCCCAGCCAGGGCGCCGACAAGACGAGACGATCCCATGGGCCCCGCCCTGTCTGGATCGTCCGCAGGGCGACCAGCCCCCCGAACGAGTGCCCGTACAGAATCGGTGCCGTGGAGCCGCCCGACCACTCGACCGCCCAGTGGCCCACCGCCTCGAGGTCGTCGAGCCATGGGTCGATGAGGGGCAACACGCCACGACGACCCGAGCTGCGCCCGTGTCCTCGCTGGTCGTAGGCCACGACCGTGAAGCCCTCCGCCACGAAGCGGCCGGCCCACCCCGCGTATCGCCCCGCGTGTTCGCCGAGACCGTGCGCGATGACCAGCGGCGGGGCGGCCGAGGCCTGACCTCCTTCCGTCCAGACCCGCAGATGAAGTGTGGCCCCATCGGGTCGACGCAGTGGGTGCTCGCGCTCCACCACCCGGCCTCCGCCCCTCGCATTCGACGGCTCTACACCCCCACCGGGCGTCGACCTCTGGTCGGGAGGGCCCGGGTCTCCGGTCGTCACCCGCCGCCCAGCTCGCGGTAGAGCATGTGCAGCGCCGCCTGGGCAGCCCGCTCCCGCACAGCCTCACGATCGCCGGCGAATGCGTGGCGTACGGCCCGCACCCTGCCGGCGCCTCGGCCGGCACCTGCGTCACCCGGGACGGCCACCCCGATCCAGACCGTGCCCACCGGCTTGTCCGGGCTTCCGCCACCCGGTCCGGCGACGCCCGTGATCGAGACGGCACAGTCCGCGCCGAGACGAGCCCGCACGCCCTCGACCATCTGCAGGGCGACGACCTCCGACACGGCGCCGTCGGCCTCGAGCGCCCCCGCGTCGACCCCGAGTGCTTCGACCTTGACGTCGTTGTCGTAGGCCACGATCGAGCCGACGAAGGTGCGCGAGGCTCCCGCCCGGCGCGTGTACCGCTCGGCCACGAGGCCGCCCGTGCAACTCTCGGCGGTCGCGAAGGTCCACCCGCGAGCCTCGAGGACGACCTGCACCGCCTCGACGAGGTCACCCGAAGGCGCCGCGAAGCGCAGCCCGTCGAGCACCGGCTGGAGCCGTGCCTCGGCCGCGTCCAACGCCGCCCCGGCCGAGTCGTCTCCGACCGCTTCCGGGGGCGCGGATCGAACGGTTAGCCGAAGGTCGACCCCGGTGAGGTCGGGCAGGTAGGCCACCTCCACCCCGCGGCGGTCCTCACCCAGCGCCGCCTCGACGCGGGGCGCCAGCTGTGACTCCGGAAGACCCGTCGTGTGGATCACACGGCTCTCGACCGGACGCAGTCGTCGGGCGAAGGTGTCCCGCGCGAGCCGCTCGACCTGAGCGAAGAGTCCCCGCATTTCCCGCGGTACGCCCGGCAGTAGTACGACCCAGCGGCGCGCCTCGGCGACGGGCGCCGGCCGACCCTCGCTGCCGAGAGCGAAGGCGAGCCCCGGGGCGGCGCCGAGCGGGTTGGCGAGTCCGAGACCCGGATCGGGGCGGAGCGCCAAGCGGCGCATCTCCGGGGGCAGGACGTCGCGGCCGGCGGCTCGATAGCGCGCCCCGAGGGCGGCGAGCAGCGTCTCGTCTTCGACGAGGTCGGCCCCGAGCGCGGCGGCTGCGGCGTCACGGGTGCGGTCGTCGGCCGTCGGCCCCAGTCCACCCGTAACCACCACGAGAGGAGCCGCCGAGGCCGCCGAGCGCACGGCGTCGGCGATGTCGACATCGCGGTCCCCCACACTCCAGAGGCGCGCCACCGGAGCTCCGAGCGCCGCGAGTCGGCGTCCGAGCCAGGCGGCGTTGCGATCGACCGTCGCCCCCGACAGGAGTTCCTCCCCGACCGTGACGACGGCGGATCGCGTTCCAGTGGCCGCCCCGGCACCGGCCCGCGCGTCCGAATTCACCCCGTCACCCGCACGCCGGCCCGGTCGCCGGGGGCCGGTGCCGGAAGCGTCACGACCGCACGCCGAACATGGACCGGTACTTCCACAGATAGTCGAGCAGCGAGTACACGGTCAGAAAGAGCGCGAGACCGAGCGTCACCACCACCCAGAGCCGGTGAAAGGTGCTCCAGACGGCCCACACGGCGCCGTCCCAGCCCCGGTCGGCGGCCATCTGTTCGAGCGGATACCACAGCAGAAGACCACCCGCGAACAGGTTCTGAAGGAGGGCCTTTCGTTTTCCCGACGTGCCGGCCGCCACCACCACGCCCTTCCGCTTCGCCACCTGACGCAAGAGCGTCACGAGCAGCTCCCGCCCGAAGATGACGGCGAGGACCCACAGCGGGAGGGGGCCGACGAAGGGAACGTCGCCGAGCTCGCCCGGTCGCTGCGAAATCAAGTAGAACGGGACCAGCGTGACGCCGAGCAACAGCTTGTCGGCCAGTGGGTCCAGCAGCTTGCCCATGTCGGTGACCCACCCGTGCTTTCGAGCGAGGTACCCGTCCCAGAGGTCGGACAGCGCGGCCGCGAGGAACAGCACGAAGCCGAAGACCCGCATCGTGGAGCCCGGCGCCATCGCGAGGACGTACACCACGGGGCAGGCCGCAATCCGACCGAAGGTGATGATGTTCGGGAGGGTCCATCGACGCTCAGACACGCCGCACTCCCTGCGATCGAAACGAAGGAGGGTTCGGAACTGGACGGCTAGCTGAGAGCCTGCACGACGTTCTTCGACACCGCCGTCAGCGTCTCGAACACGCCCTTCCCCTCGATGGCGATCGCCTCGAAGTCCGGAACGCCCATGGGGTTGAGCTGGGCACGCAACTCCTCGGCGGGCATCGCGTTGGCCAGATCCCGCTTGTTGTACTGAATGACGAAGGGAATCTTCTCGAGGTCGTAGCCGTACGACTCGAGGTTCTCGTACAGGTTGTGCATCGCCTCGATGTTCGCCTCGGCACGCTCGGCCTGGCTGTCGGCGACGAAGACGAGGCCGTCGACACCCTTCAGGATGAGCTTCCGGGAGGCGTTGTAGTACACCTGTCCGGGTACGGTGTACAGGTGAAAGCGCGTCTTGAAGCCGCGGATCGACCCCAGATCGATCGGAAGGAAGTCGAAGAAGAGGGTCCGCTCGGTCTCGGTCGCGAGCGAGATCATCTTGCCCTTCGTGTCGGGATTCACCCGGGAATAGATGTACTCCAGATTGGTGGTCTTTCCACCGAGGCCGGTGCCATAGTAGACCACTTTGCAGTTGATCTCACGGCTGGCGTAATTGATCATCGACATGGTGCGGCGCTCCAGAACGGACCACGAGGACGATCGAGACGGCGATCACCGACCACGGTGAGGTTGCGTACGGGACGCTTCACCCACGACCCCCGCGGGAACGAGCGAACAGGACCGACGACGGGGTCGCCGGAAGAGCACCAGCCCTAAAAGTCGGCTTCGACTGGATCGATAGCAAGATGAGACTCAGCCGGCCTCGGCGAGCAGCCCTTCGGCGTCCGCCTCCATGCGCTCCAGAATGGCGCGAGCCCGCTTTCGGAGCAGCGGGCGCGGCTCCCACGCGATGAAGTCCCGCAGCAACGTGATGTGGTCGACCGTGGCGCTGGCGCGGGCCATGTGCCCCAGCGCCGCGAGACGCCGCAGGGCGTGCGACGAGAACAGATCCTTGCGGTGACGGCTGATCTGGTCGCGCACCAACCAGGCGGTGAAGGCTCCAACGGCCGCCGCGGCGACGACGGTGATTCCGGCGATCTTGAGCTTGCGGTTCATCTCACTCGTGTCCATGTGATCTCACATTTCCCTGCGGCCGGCGAGCGCCTCTGCCAGCGTACTGCCGTCCACGTACTCCAGGTCACTCCCTACCGGGATGCCGCGCGCGAGCCGGGTTACCCGAACGCCGAGCGGGCGCAGCTGGCTCTCCAGGTACACCGCCGTGGCTTCGCCCTCGACTCCCGAACTCGTCGCGAGGATCACCTCCTCGACCGCGGAGCCCGGACCGACGCGCCTCAGCAGCCCATCGATTCTCAGTTCGTCGGGACCGATTCCATCGAGCGGCGACAGGTGCCCCCCCAACACGTGGAATCCTCCTCGGAAGGTCCCCGTGCGCTCGATCGCCCCGGCCTCGTACGCCTCTTCCACAACACATAGGGTCGACAGGTCGCGCACGGGATTGGAGCACAAGTCACACGGATCCAGCTCCGAAAAGTAGCCACAGATCGTGCAGGGCCGAACACGATCGGCCACCTCCCGAATCGCCCCCGCCAGTCGACGCGCCTCGTCGTTGGAGCCCTTCATCAAGTGGTAGACGAGGCGCAGGGCCGTCTTGGTGCCGATCCCCGGGAGGCGGGAGAACTCCTGGGTCAGCTGATCGATGGCCGACACCCGCTTGGACCGACGCTCAGAAAAGGCCGGGCAGCTGCATCGGCAGCCCACCCGTGGCCTTGCGCATCTCGGCCTCGTAGGCCTCACGCGCCCGGGCCTGGGCCTGGTTCACGGCCGCGAGGACGAGGTCTTCGAGCATCTCGACATCGCGGGCGTCGACACAGGCGGGGTCGATCTTGATCTGCTTCACCTCGCCCTTGCCGTCGGCGGTCACCGTCACCATACCGCCACCCGACGTGGCGGATACGGTCTGCTTGTCGAGGCTTTCCTGCAGCTTGCTCATCCGGGCCTGCAACTGCTGCCCCATCTGCATCAACTGCTCGAGATTCGTCATCGTCAATCCAGGAGTTCGAGGTCCAGTTCTTCTACCGCCCGTGCCAGAGCGGGTTCCTGCTTGATCAGCTCCTGCAGACGGGTTTCGAGCACGGTATCCCGGGTGACCCGACCCACCGCCTTCCCCTCTCCCTCCGGCGTCGCCGTGAGGGCGTGGACTCGCACCCGAATCGGGGCGCTCAACGCCTGCCCCAGCACCTTCTCGAGCGTCGTCAAATCCCCGCGCCCTCCTTCCAGGCGCTCGGCCGCCGCGGCGGGGAGCGGGAGGTGGACCGTGTCGCCTTCGCGGGTCGGCTGCGCATGTTCGAAGAACGGGCGCATGCCTGCGGGCACCCCGGTCGAGGTCTTCACGATCCAAGCCCAGGCTGCCCCTAGATCGACGCCGGCCGGCACCTCGGCTCGCCCGCCCTCGGTGGGCCCGGGGGCGGTCCCGGACGAGCCGACCGGGTGAACCGCTGGCGTCTCCGGACGGCCGACTGCGGGAGCCGCTCGCGTCTCGGGACGGTCGACGCGAGGGGCCGGCGGGCCATCGGGCGATCCGACGCGAGGGGCCGACGAGGCTGCGGGCCGGCCCACCCGAGGGGAGGGCGGCGTCTCAGCCCGGCCGACGCGCGGAGGGTCCGACGGTGCCGGGGCACCTCCGAGCCCCCGAAGCAGTTCCTCGACGTCGACGGTGCGATCGAGGTAGCTCAGCCGAAGGAGGAGCATCTCCACGAGGAGGCGGGGCTGCCCGCTTCGGCGCAGACTCCCGTTGCTCTCCAACTCCGACGCCAGAGCGAGCATGCGCACCAGGTCGCCGACCGCGAATGCCTGCGTGCGCTCGAGGAGGGCGCTGCGCAGCTCCGCCGGCAGGTCGGGGACCGCGTCTTGCCCCGACAGGCGAAGCCGAAGGGCGGTGCGCAAGGTGTCGACGAGGCCGTGGTAGAACTCGACGAGGTCGTACCCCTCGTCGAGGAGACCCTCCACGAAGCCGAACACGTCTCCATGCTGATCGCCCGATATGACGTCGAGCAACTCGAGGTAGCGTTCCTCCTCGACCAGCCCGAGTACCCGGCGTACCCCCTCGGTTTGGAGCGATCCATCTCCCATCGCGAGGACCTGATCGAGGATCGACAGAGCATCGCGCATGCCGCCGTCGGCCTTCCGGGCCAGGAGGCGCAGCGCCTCCTCCGAGGCCGTGTGGCCTTCGCGCTCCAGCACGAACTTGAGCTGGGAAACGATTCCGGAGACCGAAATGCGGCGAAAATCGAAGCGCTGACAGCGCGACAGGATCGGGGCGGCGCTCTGCTGGATCTTCTGCGGCTCGGTGGTCGCGAAGACGAAGATGACGCGCGGCGGCGGCTCCTCGAGGATCTTGAGGAGCGCATTCCACGCCTCGCGGGTGAGCATGTGCGCCTCATCGACGATGTAGACCTTGTAGCGGTCCTCCTCGGAGGGGGCGTAGTAGGCCCGCTCCCGGAGGTCACGCGCGGCGTCGACGCCACGGTTCGACGCGGCATCGATCTCCACCACATCGAGAGCCGTCTGACCGCTCCAGATCCTCTCGCACGACGGGCACACCCCGCACGGCTCGCCGTCGTCACCCCGGTTCGGGCAATTCAGCGACATGGCGAGCACGCGGGCCAGAGTGGTCTTGCCCACCCCTCGGGGCCCGCAGAACAGGTAGGCGTGGCCGACCCGATCCCCAGCTACCGCCCGGCGAAGCGTCTCGGAGACGTGCTCCTGCGTCGATACCTCCCGGAAGGCCCGGGGGCGGTGCTTTCGAGCGAGAGCCTGGTGAGACATGACGACCGCCTGGCGAGGTGGGACGTGACGACGACGACGGCCACCGCAGGGAAAAAAAATTGCCCCAGGCTACCCGCAGCTGCGATCACCGCACGTACCGCTGCTACCGGCAAGGTCCTGACGGGGTTGGTGGGCTCCCACCCTGCGGACCTGGGGCACCTCGAAGCTACTCGGACCCCGGGGGGAGGTCAACGCGAGCCGCCCCCTTCCCCGCCCGTCCACCAGGCATCTTCGACGTGTTCGACGGCCCACCGCGACCCGATCGGGCGGACGGCCACGGCGTCGAACCGGTAGACGTCGTCGGGCCGGCCGAATCGCTGAATCCACCATCGAGCGACGGCCTCGATCTCGCGGCGCTTGTGGGCCGTGATCGCCTCCAGGGGGTCGCCGCAGTCGGGGCCCCGTCGAGCCTTGACCTCGACGAACGCGACGAGGTGGCCCCGCCGCACCACGAGATCGATCTCGCGACGACCGAAGCGAACGTTCCGGCCCTCGATCGACCAACCGTCCGCCGCGAGCATCTCGGCCGCCACCCGTTCGAAATATCGACCGACGCGATGGGTGTTCACGGGCAGGAGGTCGAGAGGGACGGACCGAGCGGGCCCTCCGAGGGTGCCGCCGCACACGGGGCGGCTCCATGGCGCCCCGTGGCGCGTCACGACCTCCTCCCCTCCCCGATCTCCCGACGCGTCCGCGAGGCCGTCGGACCCCCTGTGCCGGCTGCCCTGGGCCATCACGCCCTCCGCCGGTCTCGGGTCAGGCCGCTCCCCGAGCGTGCTCGAGCGCATCCTGCAGGCGCACCCCGACGATGTTGCTCACCCCCGGCTCTTCCATCGTCACACCGTAGATCCAGTCCGCGGCCTCGATGGTGCGCGGATTGTGCGTGATCACGACGAACTGGGTCTGCTTCTTGAAGTCCTGAAGCAGCCGGATGAAGCGCCCGATGTTGTTTTCGTCGAGCGGGGCGTCGACCTCGTCGAGTACGCAGAACGGGCTCGGCTTGACCAGATAGATCGCGAACAGAAGCGACAACGCGGTGAGGGCCCGCTCGCCGCCCGACAACAGATCGATCCGCTGGGTCTTCTTGCCGCGAGGCGATGCGTGGATCTCGACGGGCGACTCGAGGGGATCGTCTTCGTCGGTCAACCAGATATCGGCTTCTCCCCCTTCGAACAGCCGGCGGTGGACCTGCTTGAAGTTCTCCCGAATCTGCTCGAAGACGCCGTGGAAGAGCCCGGTCGCCGTCTCGTTGATCTCGCGAATCGCGGTCCGGAGATCATCGCGGGCCTCGATGAGGTCGCGATGTTGCTCGGTGAGGAACTGTAGGCGACGGCTCTCCTCCTCGTGCTCCTCGACGGCCAACATGTTGACCATGCCGATCCGGTCGAGGGCGCGCACGATCTCCTTCAACTCTTCGCCGAGTTCGTGCGGCTCGCCCTCCACGGGGTTCGCCTCGTCGAGGAGCTGCTGGAGGGGTCGGCCCCACTCCCCTTCGAGGCGCTCCTGGATGCGCCCGATGCGGCCGTCGAGTTCCTGCCGCTCGAGTTCGAGCCGGTGGCGCCGATCCGTGGCCTCGCGCTCGGCCTGCCGGGCCAGTCGCGCGGTGCGCTCCGCCGTCGCCAGTGCTTCGGCCACCTCGGCGAGCGCCTCATCGCGCTCCCGGAGCCCCTTCTCGGCCTCCTCCCGGCGCTCGAAGAGACGCTGGGTGGCTTCGGCACCTTCGGCCTGGACCGCCGTCACCTGCTCGATTTCGCGCTGGAGCCGCTCCTCCTCGCCGTCGAGGGCCGAGACGCGCTCGAGCGCCGCACGACGGGCCCCTTCCATCCCCTCCAGCCGCTCCCCGAGCCGAGCGGCCTCTCCCTGGAGACGGGTGAGCTGAACCTCGACGCGCGACTGCTCCGCACGGGCCGCCTCCCACTCCTCCTGCACGGCATCCACGCGGGCGCGCGCCGTGTCTCGATCCTCTCGGATCCCGTCTTCCTCGGCTTCGAGGGCCGCCCGATCCTCCCTGGCCTGGGCCGCCCGATCGAGCGACCTGGCGGCCGCGGCGCGCGTCCCCTCGATCTGACGCGCCAACTCGTCGCGGTGTCGATCCATCCGGTCGCGCCGGTCGACGGCGGCCGCGACCTCGGCCTCGGCCTTGCGGTACGCGTCTTCGGCCGCCCGGAAGTGGGTTCGAGCCTGGGTCGCCCGCTCCTCGGCTTCGGAGAGAGCGACCCGCGCCGCCTCCCGCGCTGCCCGCGCCACCGTCGCCTCGTCGGCGGCGGACACCGACTCGGCCTCGAGACGGTGGAGCTCCTCGCGCCGCTCGAGCATCCCCGCACCACCGGTCGGGTTCCCCAATCGGACCGCGCCGGACGCCTCGACGACCGAGCCCGAGGCCGTCACCCGCGACCCAGCTCCACCCGACGCGGCGCCTCCCTCGAACAGGCGGTCTCCGTCGACGAAGTCGACCCCGCCCAGGAGGGCTTCTACCCACGGCGCCCCCGCGCCTTCAGGACGCGCCACAGAGAGGAGGGAGCCGCCCGACGGCGCCGAGGGCACGCGGTCGAGCGGTAGCACGATGAGTCCCCCGCCCCCGGTCCACGACGCATGGAACCACGACTCCACGCGCTCCGCGGCCGCTGTATCGGCAACCACCAGCGCCTTGGCGAGCGAACCCAACCACGCCTCGACGGCCGCCACGGCCGACGCCTCGGCCCGGACGAATTCGACGAGGGGGCCGTGCACGCCCGCCAGGTCGGCAGCGAGAGCGGCCTTCAGCACCGGTTCGATGCCCTCCTGGTCGCGCTCCAGAGCAGCGAGTGCCTCCCTTCGAGCCTCGAGGCGCGCCGCGCGATCGGCGCGCTCGACCTCGACCGTACGCGCCTCGTCGAGCGCCCCTCGGGCGCTTGCCTCGGCCTCGCTCGCCTCGTCGAGAGCGCTCCGGGCCTCGTCGGTCGCTCGGCGCAGGTCGTCGAGGCGACCGCTGAACAGGTCACCCTGCGACGCCATGTCGTCGAGGGCGTCCGCGGCCTCCTCGAGCTCACGACCGAGGCGCTCGAGTCGCCGCTGGAGCTCCGCGGCCTGGGCGTCGGCCGCCTCGGCATCTCCCTCGAGCTGTGCACCACGCCGTGCGATGCTCCGCTCGCGGGTCTCGAGCTCTTCCATCTCACGGCGGACGTCCTGCAGTCGCGATCGAACGGCGTCGGAAGCCGCGCGACGCTCCGACATGGTCGACGACAGCCTCTCGAGCTCCTCCTGAACCGTTGTCGCGTCTTCGCGGAGGGTCGCCGATTCGATCGCCAGCCCCTCGGCCTGTTCCTGCGCAACGGAGCGGTCGCTACCGATCTGGGTGACACGCCGCCGGGCGTAGGTCGCCCGCTCGTCGGCAACCGCGAGATCGCGCTCCCATCGCACGAGCGACGTCCGAATCTCGTCCAGGTGGCCCGCGGCCTCGCTTCGCCCCCGCTGCGCATCGACCTGACGTAGGCGCAGCGCTTCGTATTCCGCCTCGGCGGTGCGGACTTCGGCCGCCATCCCCTGCCCTTCCGGGATCTCCCCGGCCAGGACGCGGGTCACCTCGGCGAGCCGCGACCCCAAGGTGTCGAGCTGCTGACGCACGACGGCCACCTCGACGTCGAGTCGGCGATCCCGAAGGGTCAGAAAGCGCTCGGCCCGGCCCTTTTGGCGGGCGAGGGATCGCACCTTGCTCTCGACTTCTGCGATCACGTCCTGCAACCGTTGCAGGTCGTTTTCGGCACGCTCCAGGCGTCGAAGGGCGGCCTTTCGTCGGTCCTTGTATTTGCCGATCCCAGCGG
The DNA here is from genome assembly GCA_028279425.1 of Longimicrobiales bacterium. Classification (GTDB taxonomy): domain Bacteria; phylum Gemmatimonadota; class Gemmatimonadetes; order Longimicrobiales; family Gaopeijiaceae; genus Gaopeijia. Next base: position 19,048 of record JANQNV010000203.1, read on the forward strand.
CTTCTTCGAACAGGCCTCGCCGCTCGTCGGCCCGGTCGGAGAGGATCGAGTCGATCATCCGGTTTTCGATCACATTCGCACCCGCGCCCAGCCCCGTATCGCGGGTCAGGTCGACGACGTCCTTGAGACGCACCATGGACCGATTGATCGAGTAGTCGCTGCCCCCGTCGCGGTAGACGATGCGACCGATCTCGACTTCCTCGAAGGGCACGGGGAGCGTGCCGTCTTCGTTGGTCACCGTCATGGTGACCGACCCGCGGTTGACCGGCCGCCGGTTGACCGAGCCCTGGAAGATCGCCTCTTCCATCTTCGCACCCCGGATCGCCGTGGGGCGCTGCTCACCCAGCACCCACCGGATCGCATCCGAGATGTTGGACTTTCCGCAGCCGTTCGGGCCGACGATCGCCGTTACGCCGTCGTGGAACTTCACCTCGGTGGCGTCCGCGAACGACTTGAAGCCGTGGACGCGGAGGGCGCGTAGCCTCATTCGGGCAGGAGTCCCCGTCGCTCCACCAACGGCGCGCCGTTCACGCCTGCGGCTTCGAGGAGGCTCCGCATCGTGGTCGCCTCGCCCTCGTTGGCATAGGCGCCGGCATACACACGGTACCCGACGCCGCCATCGGGTTGTGGCAGACGCAGAACGAAGGCATCGACCTCGGCCGATCGCAGTTCCTCCACTCGGCCGCGTGCCTCGGCACCACTCCTCGTCTCCGCGATGAGGAACGCGAGAGGCGCGCGGCGGACCAGCCAGTCACCGGCATCCGACGCGCCGAACAACGCGCCGAGCTCGGAGCGCATGGTTTCGGCCTGCGCTTCATCCTCGGCGATGGCCG